>NZ_JBEZXS010000012.1:0-241974 GCF_040638185.1 Streptomyces sp. NPDC026672 | reverse complement strand
GTGCCGTCAAGAGGGTGTCTAAATCGGTCGTCACAACCCGATGTTGGACACCCTCCCTACGTCTGAAAACCCCGCGATCGGAACTACTCGTCTAGGCGTCCGCCGGAGGCCAGTCGTCGCCCCAGTCGGTGTCCCTGGCCGCCTTGTAGAGGTCGCCGTGGCGCTTGGTGACCGTGGTGCGGCGCAGCTGTCCCTCCGCCTCGCACAGGTCGAGCAGCACCTGTCCCTTGCGGATCTGCGGGCGCCGGACCACGCGGGCGGGGGCCGGGGCGGGCGGGAAGCGGGTGGCGGCGACGTAGGCGAACTTCTCGTCCTCGTACGCCAGTGAACCGCCCTTGACCTGCCGGTGCAGGGAGGAGCGGCTGACCCGGGCGGAGAAGTGGCACCAGTCGGTGCCGGGCACGATGGGGCAGGCGGCGCTGTGCGGGCAGGGCGCGGCGACGTGGAACCCGGCGCGGACCAGCCGGTCGCGGGCCTCGATGACCCGGGCGTACCCGTCGGGGGTGCCGGCCTCCACGATCACGACGGCCTGCGCGGCGGTCGCGGCGGCGTCGACGAGCGCGGCGCGGTCGGCCGCGGTGAGTTCGTTGAGGACGTACGACACGGTGACCAGGTCGACGGCGTCCAGGGTGAGCCCGGCGCCGATGCGGGCCCGCCGCCAGCTCACGTCGCGCAGAACGGGGTGCGCGGCGGTGATCTCCCGGCCGAGGGCGAGCGCGGGCTCGGCCCAGTCGAGCACGGTCACCGGGCGCGGTCCGTCCCAGGTGGCGTGGGCCGCCCAGGTGGCGGCGCCGGTCCCGCCGCCGACGTCGAGGTGGCTGCCGGGTGTCCAGTCGGGCACGGCCGCGGCGAACGCGTCCAGGGCGGCGGAGACGGCCGCGAAGGTGGCGGGCATGCGGTAGGCGGCGTACGCGGCGACGTCGGCGCGGTCCCGGAGGATCGGCGCGTCGGTGGGGGTACGGCCCCGGTAGGCGCCGATCAGCCGCTCGACGGCCCCGGCGGCCTGCGAGGGCGGCAGCCCGTCGAGCAGCCCGGACAGGGCGTGGCGGAGATCGTCGGCGGCGGTGTCGTTCACCCGGCGATTCTAAAGAGCCCGGAAGCGTCGTTCACATGGCGGCATCGCGCCCCGAAGGGGCGCGGGGAACTGCGCGACAAGCCCCCCACGCCGCCGCAGCCGCTACGAACGCCCAACCCTCCCTGCCGCGGCCGCGACGAACGGCTCAAACCATCCGCACCGCCCGAGCCAAGCGGCTCGCCAATGCCGCCCGGGGCACGTTGTCCGCGGTACGGCGCCGGGGGTGGACCGTGTTGGCCAGCAGAACGAGGAACGTGTCGGTGACCCGGTCCAGGACGACCGACGTACCGGTGAACCCGGTGTGGCCCGCCGCGCCGTGCCCCGCGAGGCCGCCCATGAACCAGCGCTGGTCGACGGCGAAGCCGAGGCCGGGCGGGGCCAGGAGCAGGTCGACGAAGTCGGGCCCGAGGATGCGGGCGGGCCCGTACGAACCCCCGGCGAGCAGCGTGCGGCAGAACACGGCGAGGTCCCGGCCGGTGGAGAACAGCCCCGCGTGGCCCGCGATCCCGCCGAGCGCCCACGCGTTCTCGTCGTGGACCACGCCCCGCAGCATCCCCCGGTCGGCCTTGGCCCACGGCCGCCGCTGGTCCTCGGTCGCGGCGGCGCCCGGGCTGGGTCCGAAGCGGGTCGCGGTCATGCCGAGCGGCCGGGTGACGCCCTCGTGGACGAGGACGTCGAGGGTGCGGCCGGTGACGCGTTCCAGGACGGCCTGGAGCAGCAGCATGTTCAGGTCGGAGTAGCGGTACGCCCCGGGCTGTCCCGTCGGCGCCTCGGCGCGCAGCAGGGCGAGCCGCTCGTCGTCGTCCCGGCAGGCGTACAGCGGGAGTTCGGGGCGCAGCCCGGAGGTGTGGGTGAGCAACTGCCGTACGGTGACGCGGTGTTCGGCGGCGGCCCGGTACTCGGGGAGGTGGGCGCCGACGTACGCGTCGATGCCGAGGGTGCCCCGCTCGATCTGCTGGACGGCGGCCACGGCCGTGAACAGCTTGGTGAGGGAGGCCAGGTCGAAGGGGGTGTCGACGGTGACGGGCACCCGGGCGGCGGGCGGCAGTTCGGCGCCGGCGTCGCGCTCGGGGTCGTAGGAGGCGTACCGGACGGCCCAGCCCGCCGCCTCCTGGACGGCGATCACCGGGCCGCGTCCGGCGACCACGACGAGGCCGGGCGTCCAGGGGCGCCGCCCGGTGGTGAGGGCGTGCGCCTCGCGGACCAGGTGCCGCAGTTCCGTCGGGTCGAGCCCGGCACGTTCCGGTGAGTCGACGCGCAGTCTCGGTGCGCTCAGCTGACCGCTCCCTCCGCACTCGCACGCGTGTTCCAAGGACGGCACATTCCCATGAAGCAGGCCAGGGCCACCAGTGCGCCCGCCAGCTGGACCACGGCCATGGGCACGGCGGTGTGCTCGCCCGCGACGCCGACGAGCGGGGAGGCGACCGCGCCCACGAGGAACGCGGAGGTGCCGAGCAGCGCGGAGGCGGACCCGGCGGCGTGCCGGGTGCGCACCAGGGCGAGGGACTGGGCGTTGGGCAGGGTGACGCCCATGGCGGACATCAGCACGAACAGCGCCGTGGCGAAGGGCACGAGGCCCGTCTCGCCGAAGGCGCCTGCGGCCATCAGCAGCAGGGCGGTCGCGGCGAGGACGGTGACCACGAGCCCCGCGGCCAGGACCTTGTCCAGGCTCACCCGGCCGACCAGCAGCTTGCCGTTGATCTGCCCGGCGACGACCAGGCCGATCGAGTTGACGCCGAACAGCAGGCTGAACGTCTGCGGGGAGGCGCCGTAGATCTCCTGGATCACGAACGGCGAGGCCGCTATGTAGGCGAACAGGGACGCGAAGGCGAAGCCGCCGGCGAGCAGGTAGCCGGTGAAGGGCGCGTCGGCCAGCAGTCCGCGCATGGTGTGCAGGGCCTCCGCCGCGCCGCCCGCGTGCCGCCGCTCGGGCGGCAGGGTCTCGGGCAGCCGTGTCCACACGAGCGCGGCGAGCAGGACGCCGACGGCGGTGAGGACCACGAAGACGCCCCGCCAGTCGGTTACCCGCAGGATCTGCCCGCCGATCAGCGGGGCGACGATCGGGGCGACGCCCGAGATCAGCATGAGGGTGGAGAAGAAGCGGGCCATGGCGAGGCCGTCGTACAGGTCGCGCACGACGGCGCGGGCGATGACGATGCCGGCGGCGCCCGCGAGGCCCTGTGCCAGCCGGAGGGCGACCAGGACCTCGACGTTCGGGGCGAGCGCGCACAGGACGGTGGCGACGACGTAGACGGCGAGCCCTGCCAGCAGGGGGCGCCTGCGGCCCCAGCGGTCGCTCATCGGGCCGACGACGAGCTGGCCGAGCGCCATCCCGGCCAGACAGGCGGTGAGCGTGAGCTGCACGGTCGCGGCGGGCGCGTGCAGGGAGCGGGTGACCTGCGGCAGGGACGGGAGGTACATGTCCATGGCGAGCGGGGGTGTGGCGGTGAGACCGCCCAGGACGAGCGTGACGAGCACTCCGGTGCGGCGGGCCGCAGGGGCCGGGGACTGCGCGGTCGCCGGTCTCCGCTCCCGTTCCGGTGTCGGCGCCGCGGCCTGCTCGGCCATGTGCCCCTCCCTCTCTTGCCTCTTTCGTGGAATCGCCACCTATGCTCTCAGCTCGTACACAGTGCCGATGAGCACATGAGCGAGGGCGGGGCCGGGATGGCGGAGCAGAGCGTGCGGTGGGGTGTCCTGGCGACGGGCGGGATCGCGGCCGCGTTCACGGCGGATCTGGTGGCCCTGTCCGAGGACGGCTCCGGCGGGGGGCCGCGCGCGGAGGTCGTCGCGGTGGCCTCGCGCAGCCAGGAGGCGGCGGACGCGTTCGCCGGGCGGTTCGGGATCGAGCGGGCGTACGGCGACTGGGAGTCGCTGGCGCGGGACGAGGACGTCGACGTCGTGTACGTCGCCACGCCGCACGCGGCGCACCGGGCGGCGGCCGGGCTGTGCCTGGAGGCGGGGCGGAACGTGCTGTGCGAGAAGGCGTTCACGCTGAACGTGCGTGAGGCGGAGGAACTGGTCGCGCTGGCGAAGGAGCGCGGCAGCTTCCTGATGGAAGCGATGTGGATGTACTGCAACCCGCTGATCCGGCGGCTGAAGGCGCTGGTCGAGGACGGGGCGATCGGGGAAGTGCGCACCGTGCAGGCCGACTTCGGCCTCGAAGGGCCGTTCTCGGCGGAGCACCGGCTGCGGGACCCCGCGCAGGGCGGCGGCGCGCTGCTCGACCTCGGTGTCTATCCGGTGTCGTTCGCGCACCTGCTGCTCGGCGAGCCGGACGACGTCACCGCGCGGTCCGTGCTCTCCGAGGAGGGCGTCGACCTCCAGACGGGCGCGCTGCTCTCCTGGGAGGGGGGCGCGCTGGCGTCGGTGCACTGCTCGGTGGTGGGCGGTACGTCGGTCACGGCGTCGGTGACCGGGTCGCGCGGCCGGATCGACGTGCCGGCGGGC
The DNA here is from genome assembly GCF_040638185.1 of Streptomyces sp. NPDC026672. Taxonomy (NCBI): domain Bacteria; kingdom Bacillati; phylum Actinomycetota; class Actinomycetes; order Kitasatosporales; family Streptomycetaceae; genus Streptomyces; species Streptomyces sp. NPDC026672. Next base: position 237,452 of record NZ_JBEZXS010000012.1, on the reverse strand, counting down.
TTCTTCAACCCGCCGGGCTTCGTGCTGCACCGGGACGGCCACGAGCCCGAGGAGTTCGTCCTGGGCCCGTCCGACGGGCCGCACGGCACGATGCGCCACGAGGCCCAGGAGGTCATGCGGGCCGTCGTCGCGGGCGAGACGGAGTCCCCGCTGGTCCCCCTGGACGGCACACTGGCGGTCATGCGCACGATGGACCGCGTCCGTGAGCTGACGGGGGTGCGTTACCCCGGGGAACCGGCGGCCTGACGGTCCGGGGGACCCGCGGCCCCGGCGGGTCCCGCGCCGACTCCGGCGGGTCCCCGCACCGGCTCCGGCGGCCTACGCTGCTGAGGCATGGACAGAGATGTCGAGTACTCGTCGAGGATCGCCCTGGTGACCGGGGCCGGGTCCGGGGTCGGTCGGGCCGTCGCCGTGGAACTGCTGCGCACCGGCTGGTCGGTGGTGCTGGCCGGGCGGCGCGCGGAGCCCCTGGAGGGGACGGCGGCGCTGGTGCCCGGTGCGCCGTCGCTGGCCGTGCCCACGGACGTGGCCCGCCCCGAGGACGTGACCGCACTCCTCGCCGCCGTACGGGAGCGGTTCGGGCGGCTGGACCTGCTGTTCAACAACGCGGGCACGTTCGGTCCCGGGGGCGTGCCGGTGGAGGACCTGTCGTACGACGCCTGGCGGCACGTCGTGGACACCAACCTCAACGGGGCGTTCCTGTGCGCCCAGGCGGCCTACCGGCAGATGAAGGAGCAGGACCCGCAGGGCGGCCGGATCATCAACAACGGCTCGATCTCGGCGCACACGCCCCGGCCGCGGTCGGCGCCGTACACCGCGACCAAGCACGCCCTGACCGGCCTCACCAAGTCGCTGTCGCTGGACGGGCGTCCGTACCGGATCGCCGTCGGGCAGATCGACATCGGCAACGCGGCCACGGACATGACGGCGCGGATGGGGTCGGGGGCGCTGCAGGCGAACGGCGACGTGGTGCCGGAGCCGGTGATGGACGTGGGGGACGTGGCGCGCACGGTGCGGCACATGGCCGAACTGCCGCTCGAGGCGAACGTGCAGTTCGTGACGGTGCTGGCGACCACGATGCCCTACGTCGGCCGGGGCTGAGCGGCCCACGGTCCGTCAACTCCCCGTAAACACACAAGCGGAATTTACTTCTCCGCCCTATTGCGGCCGATGGCGGCCTTGTGCTCAACTTTCCTCCACGAGAGCTTCACAGTTGAGGCATGAGGCTTCCGTCGACCACACCGAGGGGGGAGGCGGCAGCCGTTCCACACCGCCGGGTTGGGGGTGGACCTCGCGAGGACCGCGGGGTGCGCACCGACGGGTGGAACGGCTGCCGCGTTGTACCGTCCGGCGGTTCGACTCGGGTGGGATGAGGTCGACTCAGGTCGGGTCAGCTCAGGCGGGGTGAACTCAGGCGAAACCGGCTCAGGTGGAGTGAGCTCAGGTGGAGTCGACACCGGTGGGGTCAGAGCGCGTGGGCGTCAGCCCGGAGGGGGGCGGCTCGCGCGGGGCGGCTCGGGTCAGCCTCGATGCCTGCCGCGGGTTTCCGCGGACCGTCCGCGGCCACCCCCGCCCTCGCCCCCGCTTCCGCCCTCGCCCCCGTTCCCGCTCCCGCTGCCGCTTCTCCGCTTCGAGGTGCGGCGGCGCAGGGCCAGGGTGCCCGCTCCCAGGAGGGCCACCGTTGCCGCCGCTCCCACCGGCGTGCGCCACGACGACCGGACGCCGGACGCCGCCGCGTGTGCCGACCCGGGCCCGGGTTTCCGGGGCGTACCGGACGCGGCCCCGGGCGAGGCGGAGGCCCCGCCGGCCCCGCGCCGGGCGTCCAGCGTCCCCACCGCCCCGGCCGAACTCCCCTTCGTGAAGCCCCAGTCGAGCAGCGCCGCCGCCTCCTCGTAGACCGCGTTGCTCCCGCTGCCGGGGTGCATCACGGTGACCAGCAGGGTGCGCCCGGCACGTGTGGCGGCGCCGGTGAAGGTGTTGCCCGCGTCGCTGGTGTAGCCGTTCTTCACCCCGATCAGCCCCTTGTACGGCCCGAGCCCCCACGCCCCGGTGAGCAGCCGGTCGGTGTTCTGGATCTGGAAGGTCCGGCCCCCGCCCGCGGGGAAGTCGGCGGTGCGCGTGCCGCAGTACGCCCGGAAGTCCGCGTTGGCCAGCCCGTGCCGCGCGATCACCGTCAGGTCGTACGCCGACGACAGCTGCCCCGGGTGGTCGAACCCGTCGGGACTGACCACGTGCGTGTCCAGGGCCCCCAGTTCCACCGCCCTGGCCTGCATCGCGGCGACGGTCCCGGCGACCCCGCCGTTCAGGTGGGCGAGCACGTGCACCGCGTCGTTCCCCGACCGCAGGAACACGCCCTGCCACAACTGCTCGACGGTGTACGTGGTCCCGGGCGCGATCCCGACGAGACTGGAGCCGGCCGGGATGCCGGCGAGGTCGGCGGCGGTCACCCGGTGCCGTTCGGTCCGCGCGAACCGGTCGAGCAGGGTGTCCGCGAACAGCATCTTCAGCGTGGAGGCGGGCGGCAGCCGCACGTGCGCCCGGTACGCGGCGAGGACGTCCCCGCTGCGCGCGTCGGCCACGACCCAGGAGCGCGCCGTCAGCCCGCGCGGCAGCCCGGCCGGGTCCTGCGCCTGGACACCGTCGAGCGCCAGCCGCCGCCCGCCCACGGCCTCCACCGCGTCCGCCGCCGACGCGGGGGCGGACAGGGACACGGGCAGGGCAGCGGCCGTAAGTCCGAGGAGGGCACGTCGCGTGAGCCGAAAGGAATCGCGCATTCCGGGACCGTACACCGCCCCCAACAGCACTTTTCCAACCGAAAACCCTCTATGCCCGAGGAATTTACCGGGCGCGTCAGGCCTGGCCGGTTTCGAAGCGGGCGATGTGGCCGTCGGGGGTGATCGTGAACGACCATGCGGTGCGCATCTCGCCCCAGGTGTCGTTGCTGTAGCGGGCGACGAGGGCGCGGCCGTCGCGGGACTCGTTGTCGACCTCCAGGTGCCCGTGGGAGGAGAAGATCTCCCGGTCGATCCACTCGGCGAGGTCACGGTCGGAGCCGTCGTCCGCCATGGTCGCGCCGGGCGCGAGGATCGCGAGGAAGCCCTCCCGGTCGTGCGCGTTGACCGCGGTGACGAACGCCCGTACGGCCGGATCGCTCAGCTTGGCTGTCTGAATCGTCATGCCGGCCAGCCAAACACCGCTCCCCCGCACCCGCCACCCGAACGGCTGCCCGGAGCGGGGCGGGGCGGCGGCCCGGGTGCGACGGTGGACCCGTCCGCACGCAACCACTCCGGGAGCCATCGTGACGTGTTACGACCGACGTGATCTGGGACTGCTGCTGCTCCGCGTGGGCACCGGCGGCGTACTGGCCGCGCACGGGGCACAGAAGCTGTTCGGGTGGTTCGGCGGGGGCGGCATCGAGGGGACCGGGCGGATGATGGAGTCCGTCGGCTACACCCCGGGCCGGGCCAGCGCCACGGCCGCGGGACTCGCCGAGGCGGGCGGCGGCACGCTGCTCGCGCTGGGCCTGGCGACCCCGGCGGCGGGCGCCGCGGCGGCAGGCGCGATGGCGGGCGCGGCAGCGGTGCACCGGCCCCACGGCTTCTTCGCACAGGAGGGCGGCTACGAGTACGCGGCCTCCCTCGGCCTCGCCGCGACCGGCCTCGCGATCACGGGCCCCGGCCGTCTCTCCCTGGACCACGCGCTCGGCCACGTGGTCAACCGGGGCTGGATGGTCCCGGCGGCGCTGGGCGCGACGGCGGCGGTCACGGCGGTGGTGGTGGGCGCCAGGCACCGCCGGGTGCGGAGCCGCGCACAGGGGGAACAGGGGGAACAGGAAGTCCTGTTCGAGGAGTGACCCCGGCGTGCCCGCCGGGCGGCCGTGGCAGGCTGCGCCCATGACCCATGAGAACGCTGCGCCCATGACCCACGAGAACACAGAGGGAACGGCGCACTCGGCACACGGCACGGCGGCACACGGCACGGCGGGGGACGGGGAGGCCGGCGGCACCGGTGTTCCCGATCTCTGGGGCTCCATCGACGAACTGTGGACCTGGCTGGACGCCAACCGGCGGCACGGCGACCCGGAGGCCGTCCTGCTGCGCATCCTCAAGCTCCAGGAGGAGGTCGGCGAGGTCGCCCAGGCGGTGATCGGCGCGACCGGCCAGAATCCGCGCAAGGGCGTCACCCACGGCTGGGACGACGTCCGGGCGGAACTGTGCGACGTGGCGATCACCGCCCTGGTCGCCCTGCGTTCCCTCACCCCGGACGCCCGCGAGGTCTTCACGGGCCGCCTGGCGAGGGTCCGCACCCGCTCCCTGGGCGACCCGGCCGGCTCCGTCCCTCAGCGGCGGGACATGTAGAGGCCGAGCGCCCTGTGCAGCAGGCGGTTGAGCGGGAAGTCCCACTCCCCCAGGTACTCGATCGCCTCCCCGCCGGTGCCGACCTTGAAGCGCAGCAGCCCGAGCAGGTGGTTGTCGTGGTCGAGGGTGTCGGTGATGCCGCGCAAGTCGTAGACGTCGGCGCCGAGTTCATGGGCGTCGCGGATCATGCGCCACTGGAGCGCGTTGTTCGGCTGCACCTCACGTCTGCGGTCGGTGGAGGCGCCGTAGGAGTACCAGACGTGCCCGCCGACCCTCAGCATGGTGGCCGCGGCCAGCGGCTCCCCCTCGTGTCGGGCGACGTAGACCCGCATCCGGTCGGGGTCCTCGCCGTTCAGCACGTCCCACATGCGCCGGAAGTAGTCGAGGGGCCGCGCGGTGAACCGGTCGCGCCCGGCGGTCTCGACGTAGAGCCGGTGGAAGACGTCGAGGTCGTCCGGGCCGCCGCGCTCGACCACGACGCCCGCCTTCTCGGCCTTCTTCACGTTGCGCCGCCACTGCTGGTTGAACCCGCGCTGCACGTCCTCCAGCGTCCGCCCGGCGAGCGGCACCTGGAAGACGTAGCGGGGCTGCCCGGCGGCGAACCCGTCCTCGCCGCCCGCCTCGGCCTGCGACCAGCCCGTACGGCGCAGCCGGGCGGCGATGTCGAGAGCGCGCGGCTCGTACGACGTGGCCTCGACGTCCCGCAGCCGCCGGGCGCCGGGATCGGCGACGGCGGCCTTGACGGTCTCGGCGTCCCACCGGCGGGCGACGACGGGCGGGCCCATCTTCACGGAGAAGGCTCCCCGGCGCCGCAGGTGGTCGAGCATGGGCCGCAGCCACGGCTCCAGATCGTCCGCGTACCAGTCGATGACGGGGCCCTCGGGGAGGTAGGCGAGGTACCGCTCGATCCTGGGCAGCGGCCGCAGCAGCACCAGCCCGGCCCCCACGAGCCGCCCGTCCGCGTCGAACCACCCGAGGCTCTCCGCCCGCCAGTCCGGTTTCACTCCGCCCCAGGCGGGAATCTGCGTATGGCTGACGGACCCCCGCCGGGCGACGAATTCCAGGTGTTCCGCGGCACCGATCGACTTGAGCTGATAGGTCATGCGGGCATCGTGCCATTTCCCCGTGCGAGGAGAACCGATCACCGCCGCCGCGGCCCCGCCAATGGCGTCACACGGAAATCGAGTGCACCGCCTCCCGCATGACGTCGGCCCCGGTCTCCAGCCGGTAGACGATCTTCCCGTTGAATTCCGAGAAACCGAGTTCCCGGTAGAAGGAACGGGCGCCGAGGTTCCCCCGGTCGGTCATCCATTCCAGGCGGCTGCACCCCGGCCGTTTCTCGGCGATGTCCCGCAGCCGGCCCATGAGTTCCCTGCCCACGCCGTGCCTGCGCAGGGAATCCCGTACGTAGAGTTCCTTGAGGAACAGCGAATGGGACGATCCCGCGGCGGGCCAGAGGAAGGAGTACGCGGCCATGCCGACGATCTCACCGCGGCCGTCCTCGACGAGGAGGGCCGACGCCAGCGGCTGCTGGTCGAAGAGGGCCTGCTTGATCTGTGACCTGCGCTCCTCGAAAGGCTGAATCTCGGTCTCCCCGTAATAGCGCTCGATCTCCTCGATCAGCCGTGCGAGTGCCGAGATGTCGCGTGCCTCGGCGGGGCGGATGGTGAAATTCATGAGAGGCCCTCCTGTCTTTCCTGATTCTGAGCGGCGGTTCGTCAACGCGCACGGCGTCACCGCGATGCGGGTGACGGAGCTAGGGGGGTGAGGGGCTAAGGGGGTGACGGTGCCGCCGTACCCACGTCCCAGCCGTGCCGGCGCAGTGACGTCTGCACATGTCCGACGAGGTGTTCCAGGTCCGCGCAGTAGACCGAGGGGTTCCGGTAGCCGCGGGCGGAGCTGAACCGGTGCGGGAGGTGGCCGCCGCCGCAGACCTCGACCAGGGAGCAGTCCCGGCACCGTTCGGCGAGCGCGTCCCTGCCCTGCCGCCGGTGCAGCAGCGCGGGGTGCCGGGCGACCTCGTCGAAGGTGGCGTGGAAGACGTCCAGGCCGAGCCAGGAGGCGCCCTCCCCGACGACGCGCAGGGTGTCCACGCCCTCGACGGACCCGTCGGACTCGATCACGACGGTCGCGGGCGGTGCCAGCCCCAGGGACTCGACGGACCCGCGCACCCCGACGCTGAGCGCGGCCATGTCCTCCAGCATGCGGACGCTGTGCCGGTACTCGGGGTGAGCGAGCCAGGCGTCGTAGACCCGGCTCAGCCAGATCCCGTACTCGGGCAGCGCCGGGTTCCCGCGCGGGGGCGGGGCGTCGTGGGTGGCGTGCGGCAGGTTGAAGTCGATGACCCGCGGCTCGAAGGCGGCGAGGTGGTCGTGGACCTCGACGGGATCGTTGGCGAGGTCGACCACGGCCAGCAGCCCGGCGAACAGGCGCGGTCTGGTGCGCAGCAGCCGGATGCCGCGTTCGGCCGCCGCCGCGCTGGAGCGGGAGGTGTGGGTCAGCCGGTGCCGGTCGTTGGCGCGCGGCGGCCCGTCGAGGCTCACGCCCACGGCGACGTCGAACTCCTCGAAGAGGTCGAGCCAACTCTCCGACAGGAGCGTCCCGTTGGTCTGCACGGCGAAGCGCAGCTCCGGTCCGCCCGGGGGGATCTCCGCGCGGATGGCGGTCAGCAGGTCGCGGACGTGCCGCCGGCCGGTGAGCAGCGGTTCGCCGCCGTGCAGGACGACGTCGACCGCCTCCAGGCCGTGGGCCGCGGCGTGTTCGCGGATGCGCCGCGCGGTCGCGCGGGCGACCTCGACGTCCATGCGCGGGGGGAGCTCCCGCCACGACCGGTCGGGCGAGTGGAAGACGTAGCAGTAGTCGCAGTCGATGTTGCAGCGGTTCGCCGTCTTGAGGACGTACGACCGGAAGGGTACGAGCGGGAGCGTCATCGGTCGACGCTCTTACAGCGGCGCCAGCCGGACGAGGGACGCCTGATGGCCACCGTCGCCGGCCTGCTCGGGCGACGCCGCCTCCTGGGCGAGGCGTTGCCGCACGCGGACGGCGACGCGGTCCAGCACCGCGGATCGCGGGACGGTCTCCGTCCCGTCGGCGTCACCGTGTTCGGTCGCAGAAGCCCGATCTAAGCCCACGTCAACGTCCCCCAGGCGGGCCGTGCGGCGGAACCGGGCGCGGCCCTCGATAGTTGAAAGCTTAAATTAGACTCCACGCTACCAGTTCACGCGCCACGGGCGTGAGACGCGATTCGGACACTCTGCGCGACGAGTTGATGACCATGTGTGGCCACCGCCGCCGGTGTCACTGTGCCAGCAGCCGGTCGACCTCGTCCACCGCGGCCGTCAGGCCCAGCCTCCGGTAGATCGCGCCCGCCGCCCGCAGCGACTCCTCGGCCGCGCCGGCACCCTGGACCGTACGTCCGCAACGGCCCATCCCCTCCAGCGCCTTGGCCTCCTCCAGCGGGCAGTGCACCTCACGGGCCAGCCGCAACGCCCGCTCGAAACGCTCGTGCCCGGCGTCCGGTTCGCCCACGGAGCGCAGCAACTCCCCCCAGTGATTGAGGACTTCCGCCTCGGCGCACCGGTCGCCCAGCTCGCGGGCGAGTTCCACGCTGCGCCCGAACGCCTCCTCGGCGGCGACCCGGTCCCCGGCGGCGCCGCGCGCGGCACCCAGCTCGCTCAGAGCCGCCGCCTCACCGCCCCGGCTGCCCAGGTCGCGGTAGACGGCGAGGGCCTGCTCCAACTGCCGTACCGCCTCGGGCCCGTTGCCGACCGCACGGTCCAGGGCACCCAGCCGGCAGACGCTGTTGGCCCGCCCGAACCGGTCGCCGAGGTCGGTGTAGTACTCCAGCGCCCGGGTGTGGGCGTCCCGCGCCGCGGCAAGGTTCCCGGTGATGCGTCCGACGACACCGAGTTCGTTGAGCGCGTACGCCTGGTGGACCCGGTCGTCGAGCAGGCGGTAGATGTCGAACGCCTCGTAGTGACGCTGCGCCGCCAGCACGTACTCGCCCGTCAGACAGTGCACGACGCCCAGGTCACGCAGCGAGTTGGCCTCGCCGTACCGGTCGCCCAGCTCGCGGTAGATCGCCAGCGCCTCGGACTGCGCCGCCACGGCCGCCTCGAACCTGCTCGTCTGCCGGCGCACCATGCCGAGGTCCGCGAGCGCGTTCGCCTGCCCCAGCCGGTCCCCCAACTCCCGGTAGACGGCGAGGGCTTCGGTCTGCGCGCGGATCGCCGCCTCGTTGTCCGCGGTCAAGTACCGGACGATGCCCGCCTGGTTCAGGGCGTCGGCCCGGCCCTTGCGGTCGCCGGCCTCGTCGTAGCGCCGCGCCGCCTCGTTCAGCGCCTCGGTGGCCTCGCCGTACGCGGCCATGAAGCGCCGTACGACGCCGAGTTCGGCCAGGGCGCCGGCCAGGGCCCGCCGGTCGCCGGTGCGCCGCGCCGCCTCGGCGGCCGTCCGGTGCAGGCCGACCGCCTGGTCCCAGGGGCCCGACTGCCGCAGGAAGGGCGCCATCGCCGCGGCCAGGCCGATCACGAGGTCGTGCAGGGCCAGGTTGTTCGCCTGCTCGATGCAGGACAGCACGTTGGCCCGCTCGCTCTCCAGCCAACCGACCGCGGCCGTACGGGACTCCAGCGCCGGTGTCGCCACCTCGGCGGCACCGGACGGCGGCGGGGGTAAGGCGGCGCCGCTGCGGACGATGTAGGTGTTCGCCACGGCGAGGGTGGCCAGGTAGTACATACACACACGTTGGACGGCATGAACGTGTTCCATGCTGCCTCCCTCGTCGGCGAGGCGACGTGAGTAGTCGCGCAACAGGTCGTGGAGCCGGTAACGGCTGCCGGGGTGTTCGTCGATCAGGTGGTCGTCGTAGAGCGCCTCCAGATGACCGCGCGCCTCCCCGACGGTCGTCGAGGCGAGCGCGGCTCCGGCGTGCTCCGATATGTCTGTACCCGGGTAGAAACCAAGGCTCCTGAAGAAGTCCCGCCGGGCCGTCGGCAGATCACGGTACGACAGCTCGAAGGCGGCGATGACGGCCCGCTCACCGGCGTGCAGTTCCCCCAGCCGGTCCCGGGCCGCCGCCAGCCGCTCCCTGAGGTCCTCCGCGCTCCACGCCGGGTGGTGCCTCAGCCGGGCCGCGAGCAGGGACACACCGAGCGGCAGATGTCCGCACGCGCCGACCAGTTCCTCTGCCACCCGCGCGCCCAGCGCCTCGGCGCTGCGTCCGCTGAGCCGTACGAACAACTCGACGGCGTGGCCCGGCGGAAGGGCGTCGACCGGCAGGACCACCTCCTCGTGCACGGCGAGCCGTTTGCGGCTCGTCACCAGCACCAGGCAGTCGCTCCCACCGGGCAGCAGCGGCTCCAACTGCCGGGAACTGGCCGCGTTGTCGAGGATGAGCAGCGCCCTCTTGTCCGCGAGACGACCCCGCCACATCGCCGCGCGCGCCTCCGTGACGGCGCCGGTGTCGTCCCCGACCGGTATGTGCTGGGCCGGCACACCGGTCGCCGCGAGCAGCGAGGCCAGCGCCTCGGCGGGGTGGACCGGACTCTGCCCCGGGGTGTGCCCGTTGAGGTTCACGAACAGCTGTCCGTCGGGGAAGCGCGCGGAGAGCAGGTGTCCCGCGTGCACGGCGAACGTGGTCTTGCCGACGCCGGGCATCCCGTCGATCACATGGACGGGCAGCGGCCGCCCGGCGTCCTGCGCGGCCCGCACGGACATCATCAACTGCTGGAGTTCCACGGTCCTGTCGGTGAAGGCGGTGGCGTCCCTCGGCAGGGAGCGCAGCACGAGCGCGGCCCCGGGCGGCCCCACCGGGTCGTCGGGCACCGGCGGTCTCCCCGTCCCGGCGGGGTCCCGTGTCTCGGACAGCCCCGCGAGCAGCGCGGTCAGCCCGACCAGGGCGATGCCCAGCGCGGTGAACGACAGCCACGCGTGCCGCTGGACCCAGCCGAGGGCGCCGGGCCAACGGGCCTCGTCGGACACGGCGTTGGTGACGAGACCGATCAGCATGGTGGTGATCGCACCACCGGCCGCGACGGCGGCGACGGCACCGCCACGCCGTTCCGTCATCGGGCCGCCGCCCCCTCACCGCCGAGGCCCCGGCCCCGCTCCGACGCAAGTGGAACCGACCTGCCCACGACGGCGCCCCCCGATCCCGTCCGACCCGATCCCCCAAGCGCACCAGCAGGACTCCGACCGGTCAAGGGGGCGGCTTTGGCCAGGCGACGGGGAGCCGGGCGTCAGCGGACGCCACCACGACACAGCCGGCTGCCCCGGCCCATGCACCGGACACCCGTCTCCCCCACTCCGCATCGCGCCCACACTTCACCGACGGACTACCGAGCCTGGACCACAGCCCAACTCATCCGCCGCTCACCGAGCCCGCCCGACACCATGCCATTGCCACCTCGCCCCTGGAACAGGGCGCCGACTTCGCCAACACCAAGGAACTCCTCGGCCGCACTCACTCATGGTGGCTCCGGCGTCGCACCGCATTGCCGTCAACCGTCCCCAGAGATCATGATCGACCACAGATCTCCAGTCGTGAGCAACTCGCCTTCGCCCGCAGATTCATCGACGACGAAGAGAATCACGTGAGATTTCACCACGCGATAACTTCGATATCCAGATTGCCTTCGGAGCTCCTCTAAAAAATAGCCATCCCTTTCGATTGCACGGCGAAGAGCTTCGAATGAAACCGTTCGCGAAAGTCCAGAAAGAGAAGATCTCAGGGAATCAGGAATAACCCGTTCAGCCCCGCCTGATAGTCGATGAACCTGGACGGCGATACCCTCGCAGGATCCAGCGAAAAAGCTGAATTCCAGAAGGCCATAATCTAGACGGAGAGACTTCTTCCTACGGTCCGCGACGCACCGCCCTCCCAGCACATCGTAGACCTGGTCAGCCGAGCTACCGAGGCCCAGACCTGCAACGTTCCCCGTCACCGCCACCCGCGCAAGGAAGCTGATAGCCGTCACTCGATCTTCTCCAGCGCCTTGATCAGGAAGTGCATTTCAGGCGCCCGGTTGCGCAAATTCCCCCAGTTGCGGTCATTCATGTCACCCATAGCTGATCGCGCTTTGTCGATGAGGTTGGCCCTCAGCTCCGGATTGTCCATAATGGCACTTCGGGCAGTCTCCACATCGCGCTTACTAGCCATTCCGTTACTAAGACGAATACCTTTGAAACCGACTCCCCCTTCACCATTCAGGAAGACGCGCACTTCAGAACCGCCAACGCGCATGTGCGCACCATTCGTGGCCCAGTCCGATGAAGCCGGAGAAATCCGAATCTTCGGCGCTGCACAATTGTGCACTAAAACCGGCGTAGAGCCAGCAAGCACATAGTACGTGTGCAGGCCAGGCCGCTCCTACCTGCAAGTTTGCTGGTCAGCGGGCGATTTGACAGTCGCCGGATATTCGTGCTCGTGCTCTGGAGTCTGCTGGTGTTGCCGTCACTACTGCCGTCAGTGGTCTACACCGCCTCGGGAATTCCAGGAATTCCGAATGCGTGTCAAGCGGCTTCGTCGTGCGGGGTGAGGCTGATGGTCAGGTCGGCGCCGAGAGCCTGAGCCAGGCGGCGCAGGAGGGGAAGCGTGGGCACGGTCCCGCCGCCTTCAAAGCGAGAGATCTGCGGCTGCTTCATCCCGCACCGCTCGGCCAGCTCGGCCTGGGAGAGCCCGAGCTTGATGCGCCGGTCGTGGACGAGTTGCCCGAGTTCACGGGCGAGCGCGGAAGGCGGGTCCTGCATGGCTCCTCCCCGCCTCAGGCCGCTGGGGCGACGATGGTGACGGTGGGCTCGTCTCCGCCGGCGAGGTGTACGTCCACCGTGAGGTCCAGTGCGCGGGCCAGGCGCATGATGACCGCGATGGGAGGCAGCTCGGTGGCCGTCTCGATGCCTTCGATGTCATCGACGTCGACGTGCATGCGCTCGGCGAGGTCGGCCTCGCTCAAGCCCAGTTGCTTACGCCGGTCGTGGACGGCCTTGCCCAACGTCATGGCGAGGCCGGCCTCTTCGTAGACCCGGTCGTACTCGGGGTCGGCGTCCAGGTGTTCGCCCAGCAGCCGGCGGTGGCGACGGGTCCTCCATTCGCTGTGGTTCATCGGTTCTCCTTGAGGTTGCGGCTGTAGAGGTCGTGCTCGGCGGCGGCTTCATGCTCTGCCTCGCACCATCGCTGTGCGGCGTGGGCGCGGTCCACTTCGGCCTGCTCGCGCATCTTGGTCTTGCGGAACACGGTGAGCAGCACGACACGTCGGCCGGGCGCCAGCCAGTAGGTGATCCGCTGATGGGCATCGCCCAGGCGGAAGCGCAGCTCGCGGAGCTTGCCGCCCAGGTGGCGGGAGTGCGGTTCGTCGAGCGTGGTGGGCTGCTCGGCGAGCAGGTCGGCGACGCGTTCGGCCTGCTTGTAGTGATGGGTGGGAATGTTCTCCAGCCACAGCCGCACCTCCGGCTCGATCTCGATCGAGTACCGCCCGCTGTCCATATCGCCGATGATATATGGCACGGGGAGCGAGAGCGCGACTTCGCAGTTCAGGTCGTGTGCCGTCGCCGCGACCCCAGCGTCGCACACCCCCGCACTCCCCCTTCGTCCTGCTGCCACGGCGCCACCCGCAAACCAGCGGCAACCGGCCGAGGTGGTGCAGGGTCGGCCTTCTTTCGGCGGGATCGGGCCCGAGCGGGAGAGGCAGCGTACGGCGGGGCTGGCGCGTCGCCCAGTCTGGCGGCGCGGGGCCGGGGCGGGAGGAATCAGCCCCCGACGGGTGGTCGGGAGCTTCGCCCCCGCCGGAGGCAACGCCGACCACCGCCCTCGGCGAGTCCGGCGGCGGGCGTGAAGGTCGGCCCCCTGGTCGGCCCGTGCCTGCGATCCGGCCGTAGGACGGTCGTGGGCGACAACTTGCTGTGCGAAGCGCGAGGGCTCCAACGCCCACAACTTGGCTCCGGCGGCACCAAGTCAAGTCCCGCTCGCGCCTGGGTCTGGCCGTCTGCCTGTGCCTCGCGCGGGCGTCGGCTGCTCGCCCGACGGCGGGTCGGTCGGCGACGGTGGCCAGCTCTGGCGGGCGGGCGCCACCTTGAACCTCGTACAGAAAATCTGGACGCACCCGCCGGGCGGCCCCCGGCCGCCCGGCACGGCGGGTCAGCGGCCCCGCCCGCTGCCCATCTCCAGGGCTTCGACGCGGCCACGAAGGTCGGCGATCTGCTCGACGGCGTCGGCCAGTGCCCGTTCCAGTGCCTCGACGCGGGCCGTCATCCCGCCGACGGGTGCGGTCGCCTCCGGACTGTCGAGGTCATCAGCATCGTCGGCGTCGTGGTCGCGGTGTGCGACGAAGGCGCCCTTGCCGGGGCAGGAGACCGCCCACCCGTCCTGCTTCAGCAGGGCCATGGCCTTCTGCACGGTCAGGCTCGACGCCCCGAACTCCTGCATCAGCATGGCCTGCGTCGGCAACGCGTCACCCGGCCGCAGCCCACCCGAGCGGATCCGCTCGCGCACGGCCTCGGCGACGACCTCGAACGTCAGCTGCACCCCGCTGCCCATCGGCCTGCGCCCGCGCCGCGTCGCCTTTACGCCCGCCACCCCGCCGCCTTCCGTGCCGTCTATCAGCTATTTCCGGCCCGTCCAAACCGGGAAACCGCCCGCTGGTACCGGGCCGATGCCGAGACCCGTGTCAGTCTGCGGCAGGCGCGGCGGATGCGGTGGGGCTGGAAGCGGCTCGCGCCGATGCTCGGTCTGGCCGTCAAGGACGCCACCCCCACCGTGCTCCAGCAGTACGGCCCGCAGGAGCAGCTGCCGAAGCCGCGCGTGCTGGTGCCCCGCCTGCACACCCGCGCTGACCCCTTCGGCGTCACCGTCACCGCCGACGCGCTGCCACAGGTGGGGCTGACTGCCTGGCAGGACGCCGACGAGGGCCTGTGCGACGCCTGGGGCATGCGCCGCATCCGGATCACCCAGCCCAAACCCGGAGTGATCGTCGCACGCGGCTTCCGGCGCGAGCCGCTGCCGCTGCGGACGCACCCACACCAAGGGAGACCCCTACCTCGGTACACCGCTCGACCCCGAGCGGTACGACTACGCGGGCGCGGTGCTGTGGAACGCCCACGCCCCGGCTCTGTGGGCCCGCTTGATGCTCCACCTGCGCCGCACCATCGCAGCCGCAGCCGGTACCCCTCAGCGTCTGCTGCACAAGGCCGTCCGGGTCTCGTACGCCAAGGTCGCCGAGTACCAGCAGCGCGGCCTGATCCACTTCCACGCCGTGATCCGCCTCGACGGCCCCGCAGGCCCCTACAGCCCGCCACCCGCCTGGGCCACCCCCGAACTCCTCGCCTACGCCATCCGAATCGCGGCCACCCGCGCCCACGTCGACGGGCCCAAGATCAACGGCCGCGCCCACTCCTTCACCTTCGGCGAGCAGATCGACACCAGGATCATCCGGTCAACGGCCTTCGAGGGCGGGACCGCTATTACCGAGGGCAAGGTCGCGGGATACGTCGCCAAGTACGCCACCAAGGGCACCGAAGCCGCGACCGGCACCCTCGACCACCGGCTGAAGAGGATCACCGACCTCTGGTTTGAGTCCGTGCCCGAGCACGCCGCCCGCATGATTCGCACCGCTTGGGCCCTCGGTGCCCGCGAGGACCTCAAGTACCTGAACCTGCGCAAGTGGGCCCACATGCTCGGCTTCCGCGGCCACTTCTCCACCAAGACCCGCGCCTACTCCACCACCCTCGGCGCCCTCCGGGCCGCCCGCGCCGCCTGGCACCGCCGCCACACCCCTCCTCCCTCCCCGACCGCCGTCGTCCTCGCCCACTGGGCCTACGACGGCACCGGCCTCACCCCCGACCTCGAACGCCTCGCCGCACTCATCGGCGGCGGCCCGACGCGCGAACCGGCGGTGACCACTCGTGCATGACGACGAACTCCTCACCGTCCCCGAGGCAATGGCCCGCCTCAAGATCGGCCGCTCCGCCCTCTACGACCTGATGCGCACCCGCCGCCTGGCCTCCCTGACCATCGGCCGCGCCCGCCGTATACCCGCCCACACCCTGGACGACTACGTCCAGCGCCACCTGGAAGAGGCCGCCCGATGACCGCCCCCAAGCGCAAGACTGCCCGTGCCAATGGCGAGGGCACCATCTACCAGCGCAAGGACGGGCGCTGGGAAGCCGCCGGCTACGTCCTCGCCGCCGACGGCACCAGCAAACGCATCCGCGTCTACGGCACCACCCGCAGAAAGGCGGCCGACAAACTCACCGAGAAAATCGCCGCCAGCGACCGCGGGCTGCCCGTCGCCACCGCCGACAGCACCGTCGGTGACTATCTGACCTACTGGCTGGGCAGCGTCGCCGTCCAGCGGCTCCGCGAGAACACCCACACCCGCTACGCCACCTGCGTCCGCCTTCACCTCATCCCCGGCCTCGGCCCCAAGAAGATCGCGCGGCTCACCGCCAAGGATGTCCGCGCCTTCCTCGACCGGCTCCGCACCACCTGCCAGTGCTGCACCCAGGGACTCGACAACGAACAGAAGCAGTGCTGCGCGGTCGGCGAGTGCTGCCAGAAGCGACTGTCGCCCTTGACCGTGACCTACGTTGCACTCGGTGCTCAAGTCCGCCCTGGAACACGCCGTCCGGGAGGACGAGCTGCCTCGCAACATCGCACGAAACGTCAAAACCACCGCACCCCGGCCCAGGCGCTTCGAGCCCTTCACGACGGCCGAGGCCCGTCAGTTCCTCGACGCGGCCCGGACCGACCGGCTGCACGCACTGTACGAACTCGCCCTGCGCACCGGACTCCGCAAGGGCGAACTCCTTGGCCTCCACTGGGAAGACCTCTACCTCATCGCCGGGACGGCCAGCATCCGGCGCTCGCTCCAGCGCACCCGAACCGGCGGCCTCACCCACCTCCCCACCAAGACCCGGGCGTCCGAGCGCCGCATCGCCCTCCCCACCGAATGCCTCCACTCCCTCAAGGAGCACAGAGGACGGCAGGACAAGGAGCGAGGGACAGCAGGATCGGACTGGAGCGACAGCGGGCTCGTATTCACCACGCCCACCGGACGGCCTCTCGACCCGGCCAACCTCACCCGCCGCTTCCGCAGCTTCCTCAACCGGGCCGGCCTCCGACGCATCCGCTTCCACGACCTCCGCCACTCGACCGCCACCCTGCTCCTGGAACAGGGCGTCGACCTCGTCGTCATCAAGGAACTCCTCGGCCACGCCCACATCGGCGTCACCGCCGGCGTCTACGCCCACGTACGGCTCCGACTCCAGCGTGACGCCATCGACGCCTTGGGCCACGCCCTCGGCGGTCAGGACGACGCCCCTGACGACCCGCCCACTGCGGTCGCCGTCCGCTGACGTTGCCGTCAGCGTTGCCGTCAAACGGCACGGAGCCCTCATCGACATCACTGTCGATGAGGGCTCCGTCGCACTGCTACCAGATTCCGACAATCCCGCCAGGAATCACGGGGAAATTGTCGGAGTATTCCACTCGGCACACTCCGCTACGACTCGCGCAATCTGCCGACGCTTCGGGTAACTGGAGCGAATCTTAGAGAGGCGTTCCGCGTACAATTCCGCGACATCGGCCCCCTCTTCGGACAACAAGCGGAAATCACCCTCGCGCCATATGTCCTCAACTCCCCGTAGAGTCGTCTTGATTCCCTGAAACTCAGCCCTTGAGTATCCGCCACCGGCCTGCAACAGATCATCGCAGGAATCCCAGAAGTTCCCCACGCTGGATCTGATCCGCCATTCGCGATCGTCTGAAGGCACCTCTTGCGACGCCACCAGAATCGCTACGCCAGCAGCTGTCGATTGAAAATATGACGGGGCAGACGAGTCCTCCAGGGCACCGATCTCGCTTCGCCAGCTCCTCAGCGAGGCAATCTTCTCTGCACCTCCAGGAACTGCTGGACCACTGCACCCAGCGACGATGTCATCGATCTCTGCCAGGTGGGAGGCCCCCGCAACCTCAAGAATGGGTCGCATCCTGGCGAGAGACAGGCCTCCGGTCAAACTCCACAAGTCCATCAGCCGCCACCCCCTAGAACCACTCGCCATGGCGTGTTTCCAGTACTCGACACTCCGGCGCCCTTGCCGATCGGGCTTGGTGTGAGGCCCATGCCTGGACCTGTCGCTTGCGCGAAGCATGCAGGGCACATCCTAGTCGACGAAGCCATCCCTGTGATCTCCCAGTCGCTCCCCAAGCGATTCATGATCGTAGCCTCGGCATGGCCTTGCCCGGGGATGTAGCGCTCGCCGCGCAGCGGCGCATTGCCACCCCTCCATTCATCGGGCAGACCCGTGCGTTCAGTTGCAACCCACGTTTCAGATCGACCCGTATTCACGTTCCGAACTCGGGCAACCGCAACTGTCGATGCCTCGTCGGCCCGCGTCGCATAAAGCTCGCGGGCTCGATCAAGCAGAGCACCGCCGCAATTGTGAACCAGGACCGGCGTCGCCCCAGCCAGCACATAGTACGCGTGGAGGTCGTTGACCGTGAGGTTGTACATGTCTCGGTCGCCGGGGCGGGGAATGACGGCGGTGATCTGGACGTGGTGGTTGGCGGCGGTGTTGAGGGCGTGGCCTGTGCTGAGGGCGCCGGCGGGCACCCAGGTGTGGAGGGTGTCGTCCCAGAAGGGGTGCTTGGACGTGGTGTGAAGGGTGGCCGTGCTGCCGTCTTCGCCCTGGACGCGGAGGTCGACGAGGTCATAGTCGTGGTTGACGTGAGTGGCGGTGACCTCGCGGAGCCCTTCGTGCTTTCCGTCGGCAGGATCGGCGGCCTCAACCGCGTCTCCGGGCTCGATGTCGCCGATGGCCTTGGTCTTGCCGTCGGCCATCAGGACCAGGGTGGAGGGGGTGAAACTGCAAGCTTCCTTGGTTGCGCTCAGGAATCTGCTGACAACGCTTTCGCCCTCGACCTCAGCACCTGCGCCTCGTGTTGCCGCAAGCAGGGCCACGTCGAAGAGCAGCTTCCCGGTGCCCTCGGCGCTGTCGCCGTTCGCGTAGTCCCCGTAGATCTCCTGCACTCGCGCTGTACCCGCCATCGCGCCCGCCAGAGCCGGGTTGGAGCCGAGAAGCAGTTGGGTGAAGGCGTCTGCGCATCCCTCACCGTCGAAGACGCACTCCTTGTCGGTCTTCAGTTGCTGGTACGGGGCCTCGACGAGAGAGATGACACTCGTTTTTGCCTGGTCGACCACAGTGCCGACAAAATCGCTGAACCAGCCACCGCCTCCCCCGCCACCGCCGTTGGAGCCCCCGTGGGAACCGCCATTGGAGGCGCGTGCCGGCGCACAGGTGTAATAACAGCCACCAGGCCCGACGCCACCGCGAGGAACGCCGACATTCGAGCGTGTCTTGCCAGTGGCCCTGGGATTCGGTTCGCTCTGGCCGGTTCCGTCGTCGAGGTACAGGCCCGTCGGGTCACTGAAGGTGACGGGACTGTTGTTGGCGTAGCTGTAGCCGTTGAGCGACTGGTGCCGGCTCGGGTCCAGGACCGGGTCCACGCTGATGAACTGGCCGATGGACGGGTCGTATTCACGGGCACCGACATGGGTGAGGCCGGTGTCCGTGTCGGCGGTCTTGCCGAGGAAGCCCTTGTCGTCGGGCCAGGGACCCAGGACGGGGGTGCCGCGGTCCGCGCCGAAGGGGGTCAGGTAACGCTTGGTCAGGGCCTGGGTGTCCGACGTGATGGCAGTGGTGCTGGTGCCGTGCTGGTCACCGGACAGGTAGCTGATCTTCTCCGTACCGGTCTGGTTGCTGCGCAGGGCGACGGCGCTGCCCGCGAAGGCGTAGTAGCGGTTGGCCCACTTCTTGCCCGCCTTGAGGTGGACCTCCGTGGCCCCGAGGTAGAGGACGGTCTCGCCGTCGCTCGCGGTGCTGCGGCGGATGAGGAGGCCGCCGTCGGCACCGTAGACGTACTGGGTGGTGCGTGCCGTCCCGCCCGGGTTCTCCGTCAGCTGGGCCAGTCTGCCCTCGTCGTTCCACGTCAGGGTCTGGCTCGTGGTGCCGTCAGGCCGCTTGGTGGTGTTGCCGTCCGCGTCGTACGCGTACGTCGCCGTCGTATTGGCACAGGGACCGGCGGCCGTGTTGAGCAGCGTGTGCGGCTGGCTGCTTCCTCCCTTGTAGCAGTACGTCTTCGCGGTGGCACCGCTGGCGGCGTGAGTCGTCTCCGTGGCCCGCTGGCCGGCGCTGTTGTACGTGTAGCTGGACCAATAGGGAGCGGCACCACCGAGGTTCGTCGTGGTGCGGCGGTCGGCCGAGCAGTCGGCGTCGGTCGGCGTCCACGCCTCGGTCAGACGCTGGTAGCCGTCGTAGGTGTAGCACTGGGTGTCGGCCCCGCCCCCACCAGGAACCGAAGTCGCATCCGAGATCTTGGTGACGTTGCCGGCGTCGTCGTAGCTGTAGTGCAGGTTGAGCGCGTCGTAGGCGTGCGACGTGGCGCGGACCTGTGTCTGAAGAAGCCGGTGAGTGCCGTCCTCGTAGTTGTTGGTGATTTCGATCCTGCCGGTGCCTTCCGCCTCGGAGACACCCAGCTTGAGAAGGGAAACCCGGCCCAGATCGGTGTAGGTGGTGCCCAGGACGATGCGATTGGACCCGCTGGCGAGGGTGGTGGGCAGACCCCGGTCGGAGTAGCCGTAGCTGAGGGTTTCGGACGCAAGACCACCGGCGGCCGGTTCGGTGGTCTGCTTGAGAGTGCCGTCGGTGTTGTAGAAAGCCGTGAACTTGAGGGTGTTGGTGGCCAGGGCCCCGGAGGTGACCATCGGGTCGTCGGACGGAAGGGTGATGCTGGATCCGGTGACGCGGTAGCGGCTGTCGTACTCCGTGACGCTCTGGGTGTACGCCTTGCCTGCGGCTCCGCCGACGTAACGGGTGGAGGTGGCGGCCTGCCCCTTGCCGGAAGCGACGGTGTCGTAGGCGAGATGGGTGAGCTTGTTGGTGTCCGTCTTCTGCGCGGCGAGGACGGTGGGGTCGGTCAGGTTCGCCCCTGAGGCGGCCTTCCAGGTGTCGGTGACCCGGCCGAGCACGTCGTAGGCGGAGACGACTGCCTGCCCGGCCGCGCCCTTCGTCCAGGACACCTGGTCGAGCGCCGTGTAGCCGGTGGTCGTCGTCCCCTTGTCCGGGTCGCTCGCGGTGGTCTGGCGACCGTAGAGGTCGTAGGCGTAGGACCAGGCGGCGTCGTCGGGGCCGGTGATCGTCTTCTGCTTGCCGTCGGGGGTGTAGGTGAAGCGTGTGCGGGTGTAGTCCGCGCCGACGGAACCGCCGTACTCGCTGTCGGTCGGCGACGTGCTCGCGTACTGACGCGTCTCGGTCGTGCGGCCGAGGGCGTCGGTGATGGTGCGGGTGGCCGAACCACCGGGGATGCCGCTGGTCGCGGTGGAGTCACCGGTGTAGGTGGCCGTGGTCTGCCACTTCTGCACCCCGCCGACCAGGAACGCCGTCGTCACCGGCCGGCCGGCCGCGTCGTACCCCGTCTTGGTGAGGCTGGGCGTTTCACCGAACTCGGCCTGGGCGTACGTGCCCGACGGGTCGGAGGTGTCGAAGATGTCGGCGTACGCCTCGTAGGCCAGGCCCCGGCTGTCGTAGCGGGTGTCGGTCAGGATCCGGCCGCTGGTGGCACCCGGCGACTGGGTCTGAAGGGGGCGCAGCAGGGCGTCGTAGATGGTGAAGGCGGTGGAGTAGGTGTCGCCGTCCGCCTTGAGCGTGCCCGTGGATGTCCAGGACGGGGCGGTGCTGGAGACGGAGTAGTCGTAGACGTAGCTGGCGCTCTGCTGGCCGCCGCGGATGCGGTCGGGCAGCCACACCGCCGTGGTGCGGCCGAGCGCGTCGTACGTGGTTTCCGTGACCCGGTTGTTCGGGTCGAACACCCTCAGGGGCTGGCCGCGCGCCGGATCGAGAAAGGTGGAGGTGCTGAAGAGCTTGGGGTCCTTGACCTGGGTGCGGGTGACCGGGCCGACGTCCGTGGGGGTGTAGGTGGTCGTGGTGGTGTTGTTGCCCGCGTCCGTCGCGGTCAGCAGGCGGCCCAGCTTGTCGAAGGTGGTCTTGCTGACGGTCTGCCAGGCGGACGGGCTCCGTTCGCCGCCGGACACACCGGCCGGGTAGGCCGAGGCACGGCCTGTCCAGTTCGCCTCACCCTTGGTCGGGGTCTGGGAGGCGGTCCAGGCCGTGGCCGCGGTGTTGTCGTAGACGGTCGCGGTGTCGGAGACGACGTCCCCGGCAGAGGCCACGCCCGACGGAAGTGAGAGGTCCGCCTCACCGACCGAGCACGCCCTGCCCACCGTCCGGCTCCGGGAGGCGAGGGAGTTGATGCCCAGGTCGGCGTTGCGGGCGTACCAGGTGCGGGTACAGGTCTCGTCGCCCGTCTTCGCCGTGTCCCCGGTGTTGTCGACCTTCACCGGCAAGCCGAAGTCGTCGAACGTGGTGCTGACGGCCGCCGAACGCCAGGACTGGTTTGCCGTGAGGTAGGTGTACGTGGCTGCCTTACCGGTGCGCACGTAGTACGCCTCGGTGTCGGCGTACGACTTGTGCTGCGTGGCCGTCCTCTTCGACCACGGGTCGTTGACCGTGACGGAGACGGGCGTGGTGCCGTTGTAGGTGATCTGCTCACGCAGGAAGCCGTTGTAGGGCTCGTTGTCCTTCTGGTCCGGCACGCTCAGTCCGGTGAACCCGATCCCCGGCACTGTCACGTCGCGCCGGGCGTCGGGATCGAGGCTGCCGTCCGCCTTCAGGAGCCGGTCGCCGTCCATGCCCTGGAGGTACACCGACGTCACCTTGGACAGGTCGGAGCCGGATCCCTGGGTGACGGTGACGGTGCGGTAGCCCTGCCACAGAGACCAGGTGCGTTCGTCGGTGGGTGTGAACGGCGAGTCGTCGTAGCGCCAGGCCGGACCGGAGTAGGCGTAGTGGCTCTCCATGGTCGCGCTGTGTCCGGTGGGGTCGCTGGTGACCACGTCCGTGACCCGGTACTTGTGGAACCAGTCGATCGAGGCGTCCTCGGCACCGTTGATGTGCCAGTACTGCGGGTAGCAGGACGTGGAGTTGTCGTCCTCGGCCGCCGGCATGTTGCTGCCCCGGACACACTCCTGGCCCGAGAGGGTCACGTCGGTGACGGCGCCGGTCTCCGAGGTGACGGTGCGGATGCGCGGCCGGGTCAGCGGCAGGATGTCGTCCCGTTCCCCGTCGACCCGGTTGGGGCGCATGTCGTAGGTGAAGGTCACCGGGTTGAGGCCGATCGCGGTGCCGTTCTTCCCGGTGTGCTTGACGCTCTTGAGCGTCAGGGTCTGGTCGGTGGTGTCACCGATGTCCCCGCCGTCCAGGTACTGCTGGGTGAGGTCCCAGGTGTCCACCGGAGCGAAAGCGCTGGTGCCGGCCGACCACACAAAGGTGTCGATGCCGGTCAGCCGCTTGCGGGAGAAGAACGTGGGGCCGGTGGCATCGCAGTCGGCGCCCGACGCGCAGATGACGTCGAAGGGTACGTCCGGCCAGTTCGGAGCGGTGGAGTCGGTGAGGTTCGAGCAGTCGGAGGCGGTGCAACGCTCCGCGTACGTGAACTCGACCTTGCCCGGGGTCACTCCGGTGAACAGGGCGTCGGCACGCTGGCCGTAGAGGATCTTGGTGAGGTAGCCGCCACGGGTGTACGAGCCGGTGGCCGTGGCCGCGTCGTTCTTGGCGTAGGAGTTGGTCTCCTTGGTGTACCAGTACGACATCGCGTTGTCGTGCAGGTCCTCGACGTAGTCGAGGTTCCACCGCCATGCCTGCGTCACCGCGCGGTCCGCGAACGCGCTGCCCTGGTCGTAGCCCGGCTCGCCGGAGTCGTCGCCGAACACCGGTGTGGTCCATACCGAGTTGGTGCGCTCGGTGCCCGCACCCGCAAGCTTGTTCAGGCCGAAGACGTAGCGGGTGCCGTCTCCAGTGGTGACCGTCCAGTACTCGCCGTTGTTGTCGCCGTTCTCCGCGCCCGTCGACAGTGTCACCGTCGAGGCGTCGTCGTCCTTCAGCCGCCAGGTGCCCGTCGTGTCGTCCTTGACCAACTCGGACGACTTGCCGTTCAGGACCAGGCTGGCGTTGTCGATCTTCCAGCACAGGTCGAACTTGTCCGGTTGCCCGTCCTCGTCGCACGCCCCGTAAGTGCGCTCGACGTACGAGTTGGCGGACAGGTCGAAGCCCTCACCGACCTGCGTGGACTGGTTGTTCGTCGACGCGGTCTTCCCGTCCACCGAGCCCGAGTCGTACCCGAGGGACAACGAGGGGGCCGGGCCGGGGGCCGGGGGAACCGTCATCGGGTAGGACCAGGTGAACGCGCCCGACGACCCTCCCGCTTCCCAAGTGGCCGACGGGGACAGCTGGGTGGCCGCGTAGGTGCCCGCGCCCGAGGCCGATTCACCCGAGGTGGTCGCCGCCAGGGCCAGCACTGTGGGAGCGGAGGCCGACAGGGCGGTCGTGCCGGTGACGGACTGCCGGGAAATGTCGTTGGCCGACGCCACCTTCGTGGTGGTACGGCACTCGGCCTTCTGCGGTGTGGTCAGGGCGCACTCCGGAAGCCGGACCAACCCCAGCCTGCCGGACCAGCCGCCGCCGTACGCGGAGGCGAACTCGCCGTATCCCACACGCACGTCCGCGGAGCCGGCCTGTGAAGCCTCCGCCGACAGCACGACGCCCTTGATTCCCAGCGTTGCCGCGGCCTTGTGGCCCAGTACACGAACCCGTGCCTCACCGGTGGCCGGGGTCTTGGCGGACTTCGCGGCCTTCGCGGACTTCGGAGTGCTGATGGCAACGGAGAGCCCACCGACGGGAGCTGCAGAGGTCTTGTCCGCAGGTGTGATGCTCAGGTGGTTCTCGCCACCTCGCGGCCAGACCGCCTCCTGCTGACTCCTCGCGGTCTTGGACTGCTCCTCGTTCTTCTTTCGCGCGGCTGCGGCCTTGTCCCGCTCGGCCCTGGCACCGAGGCCGGTGACCACCTCGGTCCTGCTGACCTTCCGCTCCCACAGCGGCTTCAGTTGATGCGAGGACTCCGCCGCCTGTACGACAGGGGTCAGCCCCGCTGCCGTCACCGCCACGGTCATCGCCAGAACCAGCGTGAACTTGCTCCGCCCATGCCGCCGTCGACGACGCGGCACCCGTCTTCCGAACACCAACAACCCCCATCAGGGTCCGAAACAACCGAGGATGAACAGCGGCCCCATGCGTGCCGCGCCGTACGGGTGATGCAAATGCTGTCTGCGTCGGCTGCCCGCGCCAGGTGGACGTGGGGCGGGCAGCCGGACGGGGTCAGTCGGGCACCTGAGTGCTCTCGTCGTCCTGCGCCCCCACCAACGGCCCGACTTGGTTCTCCTCCGCCGCGCCGACCCACATCCTGAGGTCAGTGATACGGCCGGGCAGATAGTGGTCCCAGGCGCTGTTCACGAAGCCCTTGCCGACCGCGAAATCACCTGAACCGATCACCGCGGTGTACGCGGTCTCCGTGTCGTTCGGGACAGACGCCAGGTACAACCGGATGACCTGTTCCTGGGCGTCGTACACACCGGTCAGGCGGACCGCACCATCGGCCGCCGCCGACTCGGAGTTGACCGCGGTGAACGACCCGTCACTGTTGAGGCGGCCGAAGCGCCAGAACCCCACGGACCTCGTCAGCAAGTCGCCCGTCTCGTCGTCGATGTAGTCCTCGGACCCGGTTCGCTGGTACCACAGGCCCCAGGCCGAGCCGTCCGCGGTCCGCTGCCCGAGGATCTGCGCCGAATAGCCGACCGGCTTGCCCATCACCACCTCGGAATCGAGCTCGACTTCGGTGGTCACCGTGAAGGACTCCCGGTCGTCCACCACCGGCCCAGGCGTGGTGAGGGAATCGTCGACGCCGTCGAGGAGGATCGCGTCGTCGGCAACCGAGGCCCCGCCGTTGAGCTGCAGGCTCCGGCCGTAACCACTCACCGTGTCCGCGAGCGCGGCCGTACCCGTACTGCCCTGGGGCTGCCAGTCGGCGACCAGTTCCACGGCCCGTCCGCTCCCGTCCGTGTTCAGGAGCTTGCCCACCTTGGCGACCTCGGGGACCGACAGGGCCTTCTGATAGACAGCGACCTCGTCGACCCGGCCCTTCCAGTAGTTGTCGTAGCTGCCGAAGGTGTCGCTGTTGCGCCCCATCTGCAGGTTCCCGTCGACCGACGTCGCCCACCCGGCGGTGGGAACCTCGACCGGATCTCCCTGCTGCTTCCCGTTCACGAACAGGGCCAGGGTGTGCTCGTCGCCGTCGTAGACACCGGCCAGATGGGTCCACGCGCCCTGGGTGACCCCGGGCGACAGATCGGCGTTGGCACCGACGTACTTGCGGACGCCGTTCTCGTACCAGGCCATCAGGAAAACCCAACGGCCGACGCTGGGCGAGTAGTAGAGCGAGAAGCCCTTGTTGTCACTGCTGGTCTGGGACAGCACCGTGCGGAAGGCGGAACTGTCCTTCAAATAGGCCCACGCGGAGACGGTGAACGAGGACTGTGTGTTCACCACCGGCCCGGAGGATTCCGCGTACCCGGTCTGCTGCCCGCTGCTCGTCGTGTCGTTCAGCCACAGCGAGCGGTCCGCCTCGCCCGCACGGGCGAGCGACGACCAGCCGGCGCCCGCTTCGTGCAGAGTCAGGTTGTGTCGGCTGCCGGGCGCCGTCCCCTTGTCGGCCGCCGCAGTGCCGCCCGAGCCCGGGGCGGCGTCATCGAAATGCCAGAGCCCTGATGGGCCTTCGCTCTCGGCGACGATGAACCGGACCGCGATGGTCTCCCCCGCCTGACCCGAGCCCACACTATCCACCGCCCGTACGTACAACAGCTGCACACCTGACAGAGCGGGCTTGATCGAGCGGGTGACCGAGCTCGTCCCCGACACCTTGGTCCATGCCTTGTCGGTGGCCAACTTGTACTCGAAAGCAGCAATGTTGTTGTCTGCGGCGTTCTTGGTGAAGGTGAACTGCCCTGCTGTTCCCGGACCACCGGTCGCCGCGCCACAGCTGTTCCCGTCGACCGGGCACACCGCGTACACGGCGCCCGCGGGGGTGGAGACGACCGGAGGCTTCGGCCGGGTCGAGTCGATCGTGAAGTAGCACCAGCCCTTCGTGGTCACCGTGCTGTGGCTCTCCAGGGCACTCCCGCTGTCCGGGTAGGAGCGGGTGAACACCGCCATGCGATAGGGGGTGTTCTGTGCCAGCGTGATCGGCGAGTCCACCGTCACCGTGGCGTTGTCCCCGACGAACCCGCTCGACGGGCGGATCGGTTCGGTCGCCACGACCGACCAACCGCTCGACGTCTTCTGCTGGACGTAGAAGTGGGCTCTCAGTTGCGCTCCGCTCTCACCTCCCGAAGCCGACTGCACCTGAGCGCCGAACCTCGGCGTCGGGTCCGAGATCCATGCCGGGTCCCCCTCACCGGTCTCGCAGGACGAGGCAACCGACGGGCTGGTGGGCACCGCGGGCTCCCCCACATAGGTGACGGCCAGGACCGCGTCGTTGCGGAACCTCTTCCACGCCGAGGCGTCGCCCTCGTCCTTGGCCTTCAGCATCAGGGTCAGACGTGAGAACGCGCCGTCGGCGAAGGACTTCACCGTCGGGGTGAGGTTCTCGTAGCTCTCGTTGGGATCGTCGTTGAACTCGATCGGCGCCGGCGGCGTGTCCGGGTCGCACGACGAACCACGCCCGGCGGAGACATTGCGGTCGCCCACCAGATCCAGGGCGGACGGACGTGAGGCCCAAGTCGTGGAGGACGAGATGTTGTTCATGCGGTACAGCTGCACCCAGCGCGGATCGCACTGGAACGCCCACGGTTCGGTCACCCGGAACGTCGCGTCCAGGACGTGCTTGCCCTTGAGCGAGTCCGGCGCGAACTCGAAGTACAGGCGCTGGACATAGCCGGGACCACAGAAGAAACCGTTCCAGCTGCCGCACTTGCCGACGCCTTGGCCCTGGTTGTCATCGCCGTTGCCCCAGCCGTACGACGCGTACCCGTCGGAACGCAGGAGAGTGCGCTCGGCCTCGCCCCAGGACACGGAGGGGTCGATGTAGAGCGGGAAGTCCTCAGCGGCGGTCTGGGAGAGCATGTCCGCGTCGGGGGTGACCGTCAGCGAGTCCTGGTCCGCCTCGACGTCCATCGGGCGTACCTTCGCCCCTGGCGTCGGCTCGGTCCCGGAACCGTTGTCCCCGGCCGCCTCAACAGAACCGGCTGCCGTGGCCCCGGCACGGGTGACGGGGTTCGTCACGGGGGTGGAAGCTTCGGCCGAGTCCCACATCTGGGCCCTAGGCGCCCTGAACACCCAGTTGCCGTTCTCGTCGACGGCGTTGTAGCCCCCGGAATTGTTCTCGGCGATGCTCAGACCGGCCGTGGCCAGGGTGTAGCCGATCTCCCGCAGTTCCGGCTGGGCCGCCGCCTGAGGGGTTTTGACGATCAGCACATGCCGGAAGCCCTCGGTGGACGCGGTGACCTTCAGGTCCACGCCGTCGAGTACGTCGCGGTACAGGGCACTCGTACCGTTCAACTCCGGCTGCGGGAGGGAACCGGGCCAGCCCAGCGCGAGGGACTGGCCGTGGTCTTCGATCCGTACGAGCGGGTCCTCGGACCTACCGCCGGAGAACTCCATCGCCACCGCGGCGGCCTTCGGCGCCACGGTTCCGTCCGCCCTGCGCACCAGCGTCGCGTCCGGGGCCTGCCACCCGCCGTCGGCGGTCGGCACGCGCACCGGGACCGCCGACTCCTCCAACGTCATCGTGGCACCGTCGGGGTTGGCGTACACGGTCGTGTCCGACGACCGCTCGCCCACCACCTCGACCCGCTCACCCGTGTCGTGAGCCTTCACCAACGCCTGCGCGGCCTCTGTCTGCCCGGCGGAAGCCTCCCCGGACGCCACGGACTGCTCGACCGCCTGCGCCATCCCGGGCAGCGGTCCCAGCAGCAGCGCGCCGGCGGTCACTGCCGCCAACGCGCCGTTCGTCCAACCACGTCTTCGAGAACGCGCACGCACCGAGCCCCACCCCACAGCGTGAATATCGACAACCCCGAACATCGACAAAGCCACCACACAGAACACCAAGAACCTTCACACAGCAAGGATCTTGGGAAGAGAATGAGACACGACCGAAGAATCCTATTTATTGCGCTTGATAAGTAAATCGCGGCAATAACATGATTGGCCGATGTGCAGAATGGGAGGAAATCCCCGGTGAACAAAGGATGTCAGCCGAAATCAGAGGCGGGATTTACACAACTCCCGCCCGCACCAGTCGCGCGGACGGGATGCCTTCGATCCGCCCCGGCATGCACGCGACATCGTGGCTGAATCACGCCGCCGGATCCCATGTCGACCGACACGTTAAAACCCAAAAGACCGGTATTGCTCGCTCCACGCTCTGCACGCGCCCCGCCCTCGCGATGACGCTCCTCGTGCCCGCCCCCGTTGGCGATATCCCGTTGAACAATGTCATTTACGCCACTGGGGAGCCCGGCGGAGGGTCGGTACGTTCGGGGCGTACGAGGCGCCCGGCGCACTCGCCCCGCCGCCTCACCCCACCCCACCCCCGAGGAACTTTTCCATGCACGCGCAGATCGTTCTGTTCGACGGCTTCGATCCCCTCGATGTGATCGCGCCCTACGAAGTGCTGTACGCGGGCGGTACCGCCTCCGCGGGAGCGGTCGGCGTCGAGCTCGTCTCCGCCGAGGGCCCGCGCGAGGTCGTCAGCGGCACCGGCGCGCTGCCGCTGCGCGCCACGGGCACCCTCGATCCCACACGCGCCGGTCTGATCCTGGTCCCCGGCGCCTCCGGCCGCGTAGGAGAACCCGGCGAGGTTCCCGACCACGACGCGGGGGCCGGGGAATGGCAGCGGGACGAGTTCGTCCCGGTGCTGCTGGGCCGCACCCTGACCACCGAGCTGCCCGGCCTGCTGAAGGCGGCGATGGGGAATCCCGAGGTGACCGTCGGCGCCGTGTGCGGCGGCTCGCTGGTCCTGGCCATGGCCGGTCTGATCGAGGGACGGCACGCCACCACCCACCACCTGGGCCTGGACATGCTCGACGCGACCGGCGTCCACGCGGTCGACGCCCGGGTCGTCGACGACGGCGACCTGGTCACCGGCGCGGGCGTCACCTCCGGACTCGACCTGGCCCTGTACCTGCTGGAGCGCGAAGTGGGCCCCCGTATCGCCCACGCGGTCGAGGAGCTGTTCGCCCACGAGCGCCGCGGCACCGTCTGGCGCAACAGCGGCCCCGAACCCGCCCGGCTCTGAGCCGACGCCCCGACGCCCCGTCGCACCCGACCACGCCCCCTCCTCGCACCGTAAGGAAGAGCAACAGCATGTCCGTCGAAGGTACTTGGGACCTGTCCATCGCCACCCCCATCGGCAGGATCAAGGCCGTGGCCGAGTTCCGGCGCGAGGCCGGCGCCCTCACCGGAACCGCCCACGGAGCGGGAGAAGAAGTCCCGCTCGCTGACGTCGTCCTCGACGGAGACCGGCTCACCTGGAACCAGGCCATCACCAAGCCCCTGCGCCTGAACCTGGTGTTCGCCGTGACGGTCGACGGCGATTCCCTGACGGGCACCTCCAAGGCCGGGCGCCTCCCCACCTCGAAGGTGGAGGGAACACGCCGCGACGTCCGGCCCTCACCGGCCCCCGGCCGCTGACACCCGTCAGTCGTCGGCCGCCACGTACTCCCCGAACCCGAGCTCACGCAGCGCGCTCCGCAGCCGCGTCGCGGCCTCGTCGAGCGCGGCCTCGTCCTTCTCGACCTGCGCGCGGGAGAAGTCGAAGTCGGCCATGCCCCAGGCGGGAGCGACGTGGACGTGCAGATGCGGCACCTCGAACCCCGCGATGACCAGCCCGGCCCGGGGCGCGTCCCAGGCCCGCCGCACCCCTCGGCCGATCGCCTGCGCCACGGTGACGCAGCGGGCCAGCACCGCGCCGTCCGCGTCCGTCCACTGGTCCACTTCCTGCCGGGGCACCACCAGGGTGTGACCGGGCGTCAGCGGGGCGATGCTGAGGAACGCGGCGACATCGGGGTCCTGCCAGACGAACCGCGCGGGCAGTTCACCGTCGAGGATCCGGGAGAAGAGAGTCGACATGGGGGACAGTCCACCACACCGGGCCCGGCCGACGCCCCGTGCCGGAAAGCCCCGCCCGCGCACGGACGCCACATCGTCTGCGTGGCGTCCGGCACGCCCGCACTGGACGAACTCCGTTCTCCCGCCGTACGCCTTCTCCGTGTCCCATTGCGGACGGTTGTGAACATGGCGGATGTGATCCCCGCACCCCGTGTCCACCACCGTCCCGCTCTGGGACGCACGCCCGGCGTCCGAGCTGACAACGTTGTCTACGACGAGGCCGGACCGTGCGCGTACTTCACGACGCTGGAGAGGTCACATGCCCGTCAGATCCCGTCCCCCTACGCCCCGCGCACCCCGCGCGCTCCGTCCGAGACCCGCCCGTCGGCCCGGCCGGCCCCTGCGCGCGACGGTCGCCCTCCTGGTCACCGGGGCGCTCGGCCTCGCCGCACTGGCGGGCGGCGGCACGGCCGCGGCGGCGCCCTTCCCGGCCGAGTCCGCCAAGTCCACCGGGACTTCCGGGTCCACCGGCACGGGCGGCACCACCGGCACCGACTACACGAAGCTCGTGGACCCGTTCGTGTCGACCGCCGCCGACGACGGCAACGACCTGCCCGGCGCCCAGGCGCCCCACGGCCTGGCCAAGGTCAACCCGATGACGACGCCGGGCCGCAACCACTCCGGGTACGACTACGACGAGGACCACATCGCCGGGTTCACCGCCACGAACCTCGACGGCGTCGCGGCTCGGGAGGCGGTGGCGACCTGCTGGTCGTCCCGACGTCGGTGCGGTACGACAAGCGCCCCGCTCCCAGCACGTACGCGCACGCGTACCGCCACGACGACGAGACCGCGACGCCCGGCTACTACCAGGTGGGCCTCGGGGCGCTCTCCGGAACCGGTTCGTCGGTGACACCGGGCCCCGGCACCGTCAGGGCCGAGATGACCGCGACCACGCGCACGGCGCTCGAGCGGTACAGCTTCCCCGCCGGGTCGGACCCCGAGCTGGTCCTCGACCTCGCGAACAACTTCACCAGCCGTACCCGCTCCACGATGAACGCGACGACGCTCCCGGACGGGACCACCTCGCTCACCGGGCTCATCGCGGGATCGTTCAACGGCGCCTCGTACAAGCTGTACTACGCCGCCACCACGAACGTCCCCGTGACCTCCCTCGAGAGCTGGGGCAACGACGGCAGGCTGAGCGACGCGACCGCGCAGGACGGCACCGACACCGGCGCCGTCCTCGGGTTCGACAAGTCCGTCGGGGACGACGTCGAACTGCGCATCACGCTCTCGCCGATCAGCGCCGAACAGGCCACGACCGACCAGCGCAACGAGGTGGGCGACCTCACCTTCGACCAGGCGCGCGCCCGGACGAAGGCGGACTGGAACAGCGCGCTCGGCGCCGTCGACGTGCGCTCCTCCGCGAAGTCCGACCCCGGGTCGACGCTGACCAAGGAGTTCTACACGCACCTGTACCGCATGTACGCGCTGCCGGTGAACGCCACCAGCACCAGCGGCACGTACCGCGGTGTCGACGGGGCGGTGCACCGGGCCAACGGCTTCACGTACTACGACGGTTGGTCCACCTGGGACGACTTCCGCAAGTACTCCGTCGAGGCGTACATCGACCCGGCCACCTACCGGGACATGGTGCAGTCGCTCATCGAACTCTTCGCCGACGCGCACACCTCCGGCAAGAGCCTCGGCAGCCTCACCCACTCGGTCCCGACCGTGCGGTGGGAGCGCTCGGCCGTGCTGGTCGCCGACGCGCTGTCGAAGGGCTTCAAGAACTTCGACCGGCTCGACGAGGCGTACCCGGCGCTGCTGTCGTACGCCGGGTACTACACGGGGGCGCAGCTGCGGCAGGGCTACGTCGCCGGTGACCCCGGTACGACGGTCCAGCGCGGCTACGACCAGTGGGCGCTGTCCGTCGTCGCCGACGCGCTCGGCAGGAAGGACGACGCGAAGAAGCTGCGTACCCAGTCGACCATGGCGATCGACAACCTCGTGAAGTCCGGCGCCTGGAGCGCGGCGGACGGTACGAAGGTCGGTCTGCTCACCCCGCGCGCCGCGGGCGGCGACTGGCAGAGCGCCGACTACGAGAAGTTCGAGGCGGCGGGCCTCTACCAGGGCACGCTGTGGCAGTACCACTGGTACGACGCGTACGACATGGGCGGCCTCGTCCAGGCCATGGGCGGCGAGAAGGCCGGCAAGGCCGCGATCGAGCACATGTTCGGCGAGGACTCCACCGTCGACGACGGCTCGACCATGCTGCACTCCAACGCGAACGAGATCGACCTCCAGGCCCCCTACCTCTTCAACTACGTCGGTGAGCCGAGCCTGACGCAGAAGTGGGTGCGCGCCATCTACACCGGCACCACCTGGAACCGCTACATCGCGACGGGCTCCACCAACGAAGCCCCCAGCTCCGGCGGCCAGTTCACCCCGCCGGTCAGGACCCAGGTCTACAAGCTGTCCCCGAACGGCTTCCTGCCGACCATGGACAACGACGCCGGCACCATGTCGACCATGTTCGTCGGCGCCGCGCTCGGCCTGTTCCCGGTGACCGCGGGCTCCAGCCAGTTCCAGATCGGCAGCCCGTTCTTCGACTCCACGACGATCAGCTACGCCAACGGCACCCGGTTCACGGTGAAGGCCGACGGCGTGTCCCCGAGCGCCTACTACGTGCAGGGCGCGACCCTCAACGGCAAGCGGTTCGACAACACCTGGCTCGACTACGCGCAGATCATCGCCGGCGGCACCCTGGACTTCACGATGGGCTCCAAGCCCTCCTCGTGGGGCGCCCGCACCGAGCCCGCGTACTCGCTGAACACCGACTCGGGCGACACGGGTGACGGCGGCACGGGCACGGACGAGGGCGACACCGTCGTCTCCGCCCACCCGGACACCGTGGACACCGCCGCGGACGGCACCGTCGACGGCGGCATGAAGCTCACCCTGTCGGGACCGGCGTCGTTCGCCGCCCGCAAGGGCACCAGCCTCACCAGGACCGGCGCGGCGAGCGTGACCGGCCTGCCGAAGGGCGTCACCGCGGACCTCCGCGTCGACGACAGGCGGACGGCGACGCTGTCGCTCACCGGCACCACGGACGTCGACGTGCGCTTCGGCGTCACGTTCCGCGACACGGCCTTCGCCCACGGCGTACGGGCCTCGACGGTGACCGGCGCCGGGACGTCCCCGACCGACCCGCTCCTCGTCTCCGCCGCCGCGGTGCGGCGCAAGGCCCTCGGCGCGTTCGTCGAGCAGGCGTCGCTGGTGCGCGGCGGCAACTACTCGGACGGCTCCTGGAGTCTGTTCCGGTCGGCGCTCGAACGTGCGCGGACCGTCCTCGCGGACACCGCCTCCGGGACGGGCACGCTCATGGCCGCGGACGAGGCGCTGCACTCCGCCGTCGACGCGCTCACCATCAACGAGGGCGGTTACGCCGTCCTCCAGGCCGAGGACCCCCAGGAGATGCAGGGCCCGAGCCTGGTGAAGGAGGCGTACTTCTCGGACGGCGACCTCGGCGGCGTCACCGAGGGCGCGTGGGAGCGGTACACCAAGCTGGACTTCGGCGGTGTAGCCCCGCGGAGCGTCTCGGTCCGCTACGCGAACTCGCAGGCCACGACCGCGCGTCCGAGCAGCGTCGACGTCCACGCCGGCACGGCCGACGGCCCCGTCGTCGCCACCGTCGCGCTCCCCGGGACCGGCGGTTGGCAGAACTACACCACGGTGCAGGCGGCCGTCACCGACCCGGACGCCCTGCTGGGCGCGAAGAGCGCGACGTTCGTGTTCCACG
Organism: Streptomyces sp. NPDC026672; assembly: GCF_040638185.1. NCBI lineage: Bacteria > Bacillati > Actinomycetota > Actinomycetes > Kitasatosporales > Streptomycetaceae > Streptomyces > Streptomyces sp. NPDC026672. The sequence continues at coordinate 203,246 of NZ_JBEZXS010000012.1, read as the reverse complement.
CCCCGTCCGGCCAGCAGTGGGTGTCGAACTTCGACTGGTACCAGTTCTCGCCGAACGAGGTCTCCTCGTCCGCCTCGACCACGCTCGCCACGCTGACCGCGGCGAACACCACCACGACCGGCAACGGCTCGCTCCCGCTCAACCTCGCCAACGGCATCTTCGAGAACGTGTCGAACGGCGCGTGGGCGGAGTGGAAGGACACGGACCTCCGCGACGGCGCCGACACCGTCACCGTCCGCTACGACAAGCCGCAGACACGCACGGCGTCGGACTCGCACATCGAACTGCACCTCGGTGCGAAGGACGGCCCGAAGAGCGTCGACATCCCCCTCGACTACACCGGTTCGGGCTGGGGAACCGTCGCCACCACGACCGTGCGGCTCGCCCCGGGCGTCTTCACCGGCGTCCAGGACGTGTACGCCGACTTCGTCTCCAGCACGCAGACCAGCGCCCAGCCCTACGTGGCCAACGTCTACTCGCTGACCCTGACGCGTGACGCCGACGCCCCCGTGGCGTTCGACGCCACGGCGTTCCGCTCCCACAGCGGCGGCGGGCTCAAGAGCGAGCCGGTCGGCTGGAGCGGCGCGGGGTCCACCACGGACCTCGGCGGCACCTACGACGGTGCCTGGCTCGACTACGGCGCCATCGACTTCGGCGACTCCTCGAAGAGCACCGTCACCATCACCTACGTCAACAACTCCTCCCGCTGCGGCACCGGTTCGGCCGTCCAGCTCTACCTGGACTCCTTCGACCCGGCCGACCCCGGAACGCCGTACGCGACCGTGCCGTTGCCCGTCACCGGGAGCGCGTGGTCGTCGGGCGGGACGACGAGCCTGACGCTGCCCAGGGCGATCACCGGCACGCACACCGTCCACCTGCGGCTGACGACGACCCCGGACTCCTCGCACCCGTACGTCGCGAACCTGGGCCGGATCACCTTCGACCACGTCGACACACCCGCCGTCACGGACAAGTCCGCCCTGCGGAAGGCGATCGACCGGTACGCGGGACTGTCCGGTGACGCGGAGCGGTACGACACGATCGACTTCGGCGTGTACCGGCGCGAACTCGCCGCCGCACAAGCCCTCGTGGACGCCGACGACGCGACCCGGCCGGAGGTCGACACCCGGACCCGCAGCCTCACCCTCGCCGCCGACCAGTTGGTCCCCCTCCCTCGGCTGAGGCTGGAGGACCTGGTCACGACCGCGTCGGCCCTCACCAACTCCCGCTACACGGACGCGTCGTGGAAGGCGTTCACCACGGCACTGTCCGCGGCGCGGACCGCGATCGACGACGACACGTCGACGGACGCGACCCTCACCGCACGGTACGAGGCCCTGGACCGGGCCGTGTCCGGGCTCAGGACGAAGCCCAGGACGGTGCCGGCCGCACCCGACGCGGTGTCGGCGACCTCGTCCGGCACGAGCGTGACCGTCGCCTGGTCCGCCCCCGGGGACACGGGCGGCTCGCCGCTCACCGGCTACCGGATCACCCTCGATGACGGCCACCGGGTCGAGATCCACGACGCGAACAGCCGGAGCACGACGTTCACCTGGCTCCCGGCCGGCAGGTCGTACACGGCGCGCGTCCAGGCAGTGAACACCGTCGGCGCCTCGCAGCCGAGCGCCGCCACGGCACCCGTGGTGACCGGCGGCGGCAAGCCGCAGAAGCCGACCGTGACCGGTGTGCTCACCGACGGCAGGCAGGTCCGTGTGACCTGGCGGGCGGCCGACGACGGCGGATTCCCGGTCATCGGCTACACCGTGGCCCTCGGCGACGGAACCACCGCGCACGTGCCCGCGACGGCGGACACGGCGCTGCTCACGACCGCGGGGAGAGCCGGGGCGCACACGGCCACCGTCACCGCGGTCACCCTGGCGGGAACCTCGGACGACCCCGTGGCGCCCGCCCCGTTGGATGCCGCTGACCCGGCGTACGAGCCGTCCCCGTTCCCGGACGACACGCTGAACGCGACCTACACGTCGGACAAGTGGCCGGCGACCGGCGACGGGAGCGATTACTTCAACAACCTGCTCAGCGGCATCAACGACCTCCGCTCCGACATCCTCGCCGCCAACACGAAGGTGCCGGGCGGCACTTCGCCCACCGCGGAGAACGACAGGATCGCCGTGTCCATCAACAACGCGGCGACGCAGAAGGAGGTGGACCGGGCGGAGGTCGACGCGACGAACAGCGCCACCGTGACGATGGCCGACGGCCTCGGCTCAAGGCTCGGCCAGATCTACGACGACGCCCTCAAGAACGGCCAACTGCCCAAGACCAGCGCGCTGTTCTCCCGCGTCACCAAGGGCATCGACGCCCACGACGCGGCGAAGGACCACTTCGGCTACCTGCGCCCGTACGTGCGGCTCGGGTTCGTCGGCGACGGCGGTGACGTGTACGAGTCGCAGGACGGCTCGTACGGCAGCCTGACCACCAGCGGCTCGTACCCGAGCGGCCACACGTACGGCGGTTACGAGGCGGGGACGATCCTCGCCACGCTGCTGCCGGAGCTGGCCCCGTCGATCCTGGCGCGCACCTCGGAGTACGGGGACAACCGCATCGTCCTCGGGTTCCACTACCCGCTCGACGTCATGGGCGGCCGGATCACCGGACAGGCCACCGTGGCCCACCGGTGGGCGGACCCCGACTTCGCGAAGCTGCTGATGCAGGCCCACACCGAGATGGAGAACGTGCTGCTCGCGCAGTGCGCGAAGGAGGGCTACGGCGACACGCTCGCGGCCTGCGCGGGCGACTCCTACGCCGGTCTGAGCACGGCGCAGGACATCGACCTGTACACGCGGCGCCTGACCTATGGCTTCTCCCAGGTGGGGAAGGCCGGGCAGACGCTCAAGGCCCCGTCCGACGCGGCGGCCCTGCTGCTCACAGCCTTCCCCGACCTCACCACCGAGCAGCGCACACAGGTCCTCGAACAGACCGCGACGGACTCCGGCTACCCGCTCGACCTCACCGCGGACGGCGGGGCGAGCTGGCAGCGGATCAACCTGGCGGCGGCGATGGCGGCCCACGTGGTCGTGAACGCCGACGGGTCGGTCACGGTGACCAACTCCACGAACGCCACGAAGGCGAGCGTCGCCGACGCCCGCGCGATCACGGTAGGAGGCATCCCGCTCGACGGCTTCGACCCGAACGTCTCGACGTACGTCGTCGACTGGCCGAACAACGGAAAGCTCCCCGCCGTGTCGGCGGTACCGGCCGAGCCGGGCGCCCGAGTGAAGGTCACGGACAACAGCCCGCTCCTGTCATCGCCCACCCCCCGCTTCACAACCCGCACGATCAAGGTGACTTCACCGAACGGCTCGTTCACCCGGACCTACACGATCGGCTTCCAACACACCAACCACGACCACCGCCCGATCCCGAAGGCCACCAACGGCACCAACAAGCCCAAACCCTGGTCCCCGGCGACGGAATGGACCCGGCCCAACGGCGTAGTTCCCCGTCGCAGCCCCACAACCTGACCCCCAAACCTGCCGTGCCCTCCGGGGCACGGCAGGTCCCGGAGCGGAAACGCGCCCCGGTCGTACGGGGTCACCAGGTGTGGGCCACGTCCAGCACGAGGTGGTTGGCCGTCTGGAAGACCCGGAACGGCAGCCGGGCGCGGACGCCCAGTCCGGCCTGGGTGTAACCCTCGGAGCCACCCGTGAACTTGAACTCCCTGAAGGTCCGGTACCCCGCGACGCCGACGGACGGAAGCGGCGGGTAGGGCACTCCGGTCGCCGGGTCGTAGCGCGGGGAGAACAGCGAGATCTCCAGGATGGCTCCGCCCTTGATCGGAACCACGATGTCACTCGGGTCCTGGTGCAGTACGTCGACGTAGCGGACGGTGTAGCCGATCGGGTCCGCCGCCGTGCCCTGGGTGTCGAAGACCAGACGGTCGAAGCACTCGTGCTGTCCGGCCCTCACGCCGGTCAGCCGCCTGGAGTCGACGGCGGCACCGGACTTGTCCAGGCTTCCCCACGTCACGGCACAGTCCACCGCCGTCGGCACGGCCGCCGCCGGAACAGCGCCGGCCAACAGGCTGCCGGCCGACAGCATCACCGCGGCCAGTGCGATGCCCAACCTTCGCATGACTACCCCCCTATAGCTCGCACAGGTATGTGCTAGTTCAGACCGCCGGCATTCCGGAAGGTTGTACCGAAGGACGTGGCCCCTTGCGGCACAGAAACCTCTTATGCCTCCTCAGCATATTCCGTGACGATGGGCTCACGAATTTCTACGCCTTCCGTATTCACCACGCGGTGCGTCGGCTTCGTCAGCTCCAAGCCGGCGAGATGCTTCTTCAGCCTTTTGGCCATGGGAAGGTAGGTAGCGAGAGTGAGCCCGCCGGAAATGACGGCTCCGACGACGGGGATGGCCTTCGACACGGACTTCGCAAAGGTCTGCTTCGTCATCTGAACACCGAGATAGGCGGCGACCTTTTTCACTATCGGGTAGATGACGCCCTGGGTGAGTGCCTTCTGGGGAAGCTTCTTGGCGACCTGCTTCGACATCATCCCCGCGACCTTCCCCACGGCGGCGTTGGCCGATTGGGTGCCGAACATCACGCCGAAGAAGAGCGTGAGCACCCCCATGGTCGCGTCATCGATGTCGTCGCCGTCACCGTCGAAAAGATCGGGCCAGCTGTAGAGGTAGGCGAGTTTCTGCGCGATGCGCAGCATGTGGCCGAAGTACTGGGCCAGATCGGCGGGCACCGTGGCGGGAAGGGCGATGAAGCCGGGTATTCCAGCGGCCGCGGAGAGGGCACTGGCCTTGGCGGATTCGTAGCCGATGGAATCGTTGGCCGCTTTGTCCAGAACCTCGAGAGGAATACCAGCCGCTGCCGGCGTCTCCTCAATAGCCCTGCGAATTTCATCCTCAGAACAATAGCGAGCCAGCGCCTTCCGGAGGTACGCCTCCCTGCTGATACGCACACCCGGAAGCTTCGCCGCACCCACGAGCACCGCGGAGAAGCGCGACTCGGGGTTCTCGATCACTTTACTCGTGGCCATGGCGGGAACCTACAGCACCCGGAAGCCACTATCTGCCCATATCAGGATTCCTACCGCGGAACCACCACCGCGAACTGAGCCCTGGCGGCCGGGGGTGATCGCTCAGGCGTACGACCCTGTACGTCCGTCACGACCCCTGGAGCACATTTCTGACCTGCGCTTTCGCGGGCCTGATCGGCTGTGACCTGCTAGGTCGGGTTGCAGAGGCGATCGGAGGCAGTCAGAGGAAACCGCTCTGGTTCAACCCGGGTTCGACCGAGCTACTCGGAGCCAGTCAGAGGCAATCGCCCACCGGTTTGGTCCGAACCGGCCCAGGTCGGACGGTGTTGATCAGGCCTTGAACCCGCTGAAGGCACTCGGAATCGACCTCGGTCGAACCGCGATGGGGACGTCTGCTTCCGCTGAGGATCCAGGCATACGAAGACCTCCAGGACGGCCGTTCTGGAGGCTTCGCTTGGCACCCAACATCGTGGCGCGGATCGAACTCCCAGACGTCACACCACGCGTCAAGGTCTGGGGGCCTGCGCTGGACTGCGCCAGGGTGAGGCCTTGGGGCTGAAGCGAAGTCAGGTGGCGTGGAAACACGACCTGCTTCACATCGATCGACCTGCGGCCCGCCAGTGGGATCATGGCCACCTCTACGCACGGCAGGCATCGGCAGACGATCAGGATTTTCGCCCCTTCGTTGCCCGACCCGCTGCCCTGCGGCGAATGGTTCCGGTTGACGTCGTGTCTTTCCGTGTCTGTACATCGCGTCTCATCCCTTCAGCTCACGTTGCCAGTCAGGGCATCGAGGAGTGCGATGGCCGCGCGGCGGCTCAGCAGCTCGTGGAAGCGCTCGTTGCGGAAGTTCCGTAGGCAGGCGTAGCAGCTGCTCTCCGGGCCGCACTCGCAGGCTGCCACCCGAGAAAGTGCGGCAGAGACAACCGGTTCGAGCTGCTTGCCCATGGACACGGCGTTGCCCGCACCACCCGGAGTGGTGTCGAAAAGCAGCAGCGACGGCATGCCGTCGGTGCCGGTGTGAACCGTACCGTCGATGTCGTCGCGGCTGACCTCCAGGTGCGTGGCGGCGCCTTCGAGCAGTGCGTACAGGCCGGAGCGCAGACGGGCCGCGGTGGCGGTCAGGGCCGTGAGCGGGTCCAGATGGATCTGGAGCAAGTCGGTCTGGTATCGGTGAGCGAGGGAGACGACCCGGAGGGGTCCCGTGCACTGGGTGTCTTTCAGCAGATGAGGGTGGCCGCCGCGCAGAGGCCCGGCCTGGGCGTTCGGACGGCCCCAACCGCACCAGTCGCAGATCTGGTATCCGGCGCCAGCCGGTCCCTCGGAGACGACCACCATCTCTCCCCGGGTGCCCGCCGACCAGTGTGTGGTGTGGCCAGAGACGAAGGTGGTCGCACCTTCCTGGAGGTCGGCGGTGTCGGTGGACATGTGGACGTCGCCGTACCAGGCCCGTCGTGGCGGGGTCTGCCCCGGGCGGCGCTGTGGTCCACGCGCGGCGACGAAACCGTAGACCGGTTCCACATACCGGCGTTGCGCGGCCGCAGACTGCGTGCCGCAGGCGGCGCAGACGGAGTCCACGGGTTCGGTGGCCTCCCGATAGCGGCCGCAGGCGGCGCACACGGCGTAGTGGCGGCTGACCAGTTCGCGGTCCGGCAGCCGGTAGACACCGGCGGACGCCCACAGGTGGCCGCCCGCGACGATCTCGGCCCCCGGGGCGTACTCGTGGACAGCGGCGCTCAGATCGCGGGTGAGTTCCAGTTGCCCCGAGACGGCGCCACCCTCCTGGGGGATGCGCAGTTCGACGGTGTCCACGGGGAAGCCGTACTTGGGCAGCACGTTGCGGTTGGCGAGGACGCCGAGCAGTTCGCGCTGGGTGAGGTTGCGGATGACCTTCTCGTACATCTCCGCCTGCCGGTACTTGCGGGCGGCCGCGGCCTGGTCGCGGCGATCGCTGTACGAGGTGACGTCCTGGTCGAGGATCTGCTGTGCGGCCCGCAGGAGTCGGTCCAGTTCGGCGACCCAGTCGCCGGAGTCGATGCCGATCTCGCTTTGGACCGTGTCGGTGAGAACCCGGCGCAGGGAGGCCATGACGCCCTCCGGGACAGGCGTCAGCCAGTCGCGCACGGTGTGGGCGGCGATCTCGCCGGTGGTGTCGTCGGGAAGGAAGAACTCGCCCGCCTTGCGCCAGATCCGGCCCCGCTCGTCCTTCATGGCACGGAAGAAGGCGGCGAGCGCGATGGAGTGGGCGTGGCGGCGGTCGATCCGGACGTTGTCGACGGGGACGATCGGGGCCCGTACCTCCCCGGCGATCATCCGCTCGGGCTCCGCGAACCGAGCGAGGTCGTGGGGGCGCCGTTGTGCGTAGGTGAGGACCAGCGCGGCCGAGTCGGCGCGGCGGCCGGCGCGGCCGGCGCGCTGGACGTAGTTGGCGGTGGAGGGCGGCATGTTGCGCAGGACAACGGCCTGGAGTTCACCCACGTCGACGCCGAGTTCGAAGGTGGTGGAGCAGGACAGGGCGTTGACCTGACCTCGGACGAACTCCCCCTGGATCTCGGCGGCCTTCTCCCCGGTCCACTGCGCGGTGTGCTCCTGGGCGCGCAGGGGAACGGGGTCGAAGGTCAGGTAGAGGCGCCGCAGGTGCTCGTCCGTCTCGGGCGACGGCTTGAAGTCCTCCAGGCGTCCTGTGCAGCGCAGCGTCGGGCACACACCGCGCACGGACACCGTGGTGATGCGGCGGCAGCGGTCGCAGGCGTACAGCGGACCGCTGTCCGCCGTCACCGGCCGCAACCGCAGCCAGGCGTGGTCGAGTCGGCGGACGACACCGATCCCCGGTTGGCTTTCGGACGGCAGCCAGTCGGCGAGGTGGCCTGCCGTGAGGTCGGTCCACAGGCGGTTCAGAACATCGAGGGCGGTGGCCCGTCGTTCGCCCTGGTGGCCGAGGGCGTCGAGTACGCGTACGAGGTAGTCGACACGTCGGTTCGAGGCGCCCGCGGCGCTGGGCAGCCAGCTGATCACCCTCCGCTTGGCCTCGGAGCCCTGGGAGCGGACCCAGATGGGCCCCTTGCGCGGGGCGAACGCCTCGTCGCCCGCGTCGACGTCCTCCGGCATGGTGAGCGCACCTTGGTTGCGCAGGGTGCGCAGGAGTTCCTGCAGCAGCAGCCATGCCTCGTCGTCCGTGAGGCCGAGTGAGGTGAGGGTGGCGGGCGGCTGCCAGAAGGGCTCGCGGTCGATGTCGATCCGGAGCAGGCCGAGGCCTTCGAGTGACTGTCGGTCGTCCAGGCTGAGCACTTCCTGCATCACCCACAAGGCCACTTCGCGCTGCCTGGCCTGGCGGGAGTCGTTGCGGCGGAAGACTCCGGCGCGGTCGGCGGCGCGGATGGTGTGGGCGACGAGGTCGTCGATGTGCAGGGGCTCGTCGGGGTCGGGGCAGCCCTGCCGGACGGCCTGGGTGATCAGGCGCCGGTGCTGGATGCGGGTGTAGGAGTCCTCCAGGTAGGGCGCGAAGTACGCGGCGGCCTGTCGGCTGTCGCTGAAGAACAGCAACTTGCGGCCCTGTCCGGGCAGTGCGGCGGCCGGACCGTCGGTCGCCGGAGGCAGCGCCTGGTAGAGGGCGGTGCTGAGGACGGCGGCCGAAGCCTCGTTGCCCGCCTCGAACAGGCGGATCATGCCGTGACCGCGCGCTCCGCAGGCGAGGCATGCGGCCGGGGTGCCCTCGTGGGTGTCGAGCTGGTGGACGCGGCGCAGTTCGGTGCCGCCGCATCCGGGAGCGGTGCACGATGCCGTGGCTGCGGGGTGCACGGCCGCGCAGCGGGTGCACAGTCTGCGTTCCTTGAGGCCTCCCTTGGCGCTGTCGCCGAGTGTCTCGTCGTCCTCGTCGGCACCGGTGTCCGAGCCGTCCCCGTCGAGGAGCAGCCAGGTGTGGGGGCTGTCGGGAGACTTGCGGTGTGTGAGGCGGGCTTGTGCCCCCTTGCCGGTGAAGGTGCCGTGCAGGTGTACGGCACCGCAGCGGCGGCAGGCGCCCAGCTCGAAGGAGGGGCGGGCACACCGCGCACAGGTCTCGTGGCGGGCCAGGTCGAGGTGGGGGCCTGCCGGGTCGAGGCAGGTGAAGGCGCCTTCCGTGGCGCGTGCGAAGAGGTGGTAGCGGGCGGAGAGCACGGGAGCGCCGTCGGTGTCGGTCACCTGGCTGGCGAGTTGGATGAGCGCGGTGACCGCCGCGGGTCCGACGGGGTCACCGGGGAAGACGTCGCGGGCGATCTCGTTCACGGGCCGGGGTCCGTCGGCGAGGGCCCGGCGCAGAGCCGCGGTGCCGGCCTCGGTTGCGAGGGCGGTGGCCGCGGTCGTGCCGGTGGGCAGGCCGTGCATGCGCGCGGCCGACACGATCTCCGGTTCGGGGTCGGCGGTCGTGGCCAGGCGCAGGTACTCGGTGGTCGGCAGCGGCCCCCAGTGCAGGCCGTCGGGTGTGGCGACCCGGGTGGCGGTGACCAGGTCCTGGGCCGCCGGGTCGCTCGCGTCCCAGCGGAAGGGGACGTCGAAGAGGGCCTGGGCGAAGGCGGTGACGGCGGCCGGGTTCTCCTCCGCGCCGACGGTGGCACTGGTGGCGATGGCCTGGATCTCCCGCCCCTGCCCCACACGGTCCTTCAAGCGGCGCAGCAGCATGGCGAGTTCCGCGCCGCGCGCTCCGTCGTAGACGTGGGCCTCGTCGACGACGACGAACCGCCAGGAACCCGCCTGCTCTCCCTCGAAGAGGTCCATGTCCTGGGGGCGGAGCAGCAGGTACTCCAGCATGGCGTAGTTGGTGAGCAGGACGTGGGGCGGTGTGGCGCGCATCTCGCGGCGGCTGAGCAGCTCGTTGGGCAGGCGCGGTTCGCCGGGGTTGAGCTGCTCGAAGGTGTCGGCGGCGCGCTGCGGATCGTCCTTGGTGTCGCCGGTGTAGCGGCCGAAGGTGATGTGGGGGGTGTCCGCGAGCAGTCGGCGCAGTCGCTTCATCTGGTCGTTGGCCAGGGCGTTCATCGGGTAGAGCAGCAGGGCGCGGACGCCGGGTCCGAGGGTGCCGCGGGCGTGTTCGGCGGCGAGGGCGTTGAGGACGGGCAGGAGGAAGCTCTCGGTCTTGCCGGAGCCGGTGCCGGTGGCCACGACGAGGTTGCGTCCGGCGACCGCCTTGCGCAGCGCCTGTTCCTGGTGCCGGTACAGGGGGCGGTCGGCGGGCAGCGCGGGGCCGGTCAGCTGCCGGAACGCGGGGTCAAGCACGCCCTCTGCGACGAGCTCGTTCAGGGTGGCGCCCGGCGCGTAGGCGGGGGTGGCCTCCAGCAGGGGCCCTTTGGTGAGCAGCGGGCTGGTGTCAATGGCGTGACCGAGGGCCTCGGCCACGCTGGGCTCGCGCAGGGGCAGCAGGGAACGCAGATAGCGGCGGTAGGTGTCGCTGATCACGGTGGAGGTGGCGAGCGGGTCGAGGCTGTGCACGGGAGGCTCCGAGATGAGGGCTGTCTTCGGACGAGAGGTGGGGCGGTACCGCTGCGGTAGGGGCGGGACGGGAACCGGTGGTCAGCCGGTGCTGTGCACAGCCTCCGCGGTGACCAGGCATTCCGCGAGGGCGATGTCGACGGCGGTGAGATCCGGCGCGTGGGAGGCGACGGGCGTCCACAGGTGGCGCAGTCCCCGTTCCAGGCCTGCGGCGCGGGCGTCGCCGGCGGCGGCGAGCCTCGCGATCAGCGCGCATCCCAGGGACAGTTGGGGGATCCGCAGCCAGGCTTCGCCCGGCCCGTGCAACTGACCGGGGTCCCGTCCGCGGAAGGCCTGGGCCAGGTCGGGGTGTCCGTCGTCCAGGAAGACCGCTACGGCGTCCAGGCCGTCGCGGAACTCCTCACGGGTAGCGTGGTATTGGAGGTCCTTGCGGGCACGGAACGCCTGCCAGGCGGCGTCGGCACGGGTGTCGGGGTCCAGCAGGCCCCGCGGGACGACACGGGCACTGCGCCACACGGCCTGCTGCTGGAGTTCGGGGAGCTGGTCGAGGGCACGGGTCTGGGCGTCGAACCGGCCGACCGCACCACTCGGATCCGCCTGCCCGGCCAGCAACGCCGCGGTGGCGTCGCCCAGGAACTGGCCCACCTCACCGAGGAGTTCTGCCTCCTCCGGGTAGAGCTCGTCGACGTCATAGGCGGGGTCACCAGAGAGATACGGCAGCAACGGGGCCGTGAGCAGCAGCGCACACAAAGGTGCCTGCCGCCAGACGTGACGTACGGTGGCAGGGTCCGCCACCTCCCGTATCCGCAGGGCGGCAAGACCGCTGCCCGCTAGCACGGAGGCGAGTTCGCCGGAGCGCAGCGCGCTGTCGGCCGCTCCCGTGAGGGCGGTGGGTCCGGCGTCCGCGAGGGCGCCGCGGCATTCCGCCGGTGCCGTCTGCCTGGCTCCGCACGCCTGCAGGTCGCGTCCGCGGGCGGCCACGATCCACTGGTAGGGGATCGCATCGGTACCGCGCGGCAGCGCGCCATGTCCGGCCAGGTACTCCGACATCCTGGCGCCGGTTCCATGGCCGACGGCGAACGTCCACGGGGACCGGCGCAGTACAAGGGTTTCGCGGTCGCGCAGACGGGGCCATCCGGGAGCGGTGGGTGTGGGGGCGCCCGCTTTCAGGCGCACGATCAGGGGGCCGTGGGACCGCCAGGCCGAGGGCAGCGGGATACGGCCGCTCTGGTCGACCGTGGCCGTCAACGGCTGCTCCCATGGGGCGAAGACGGCGTACAGGCGGGCGGTCAGTTCGCCCGGGTGCCGCAGGCCCCGCAGCAGCAGTCGGCCGCCGTCCGGTACGACGTCCTCCGCGATGGGCTGGGTGCGCACGGTCGCGACATGGACGCTCTCCCCCGCGACCAGCAGCCGTACCTCGGCTTTCACGCAGTCGCGCACGGTGTCCGCCAAGGCCGCCAGGGAGTACCGGAGGTCTCCTCTGCGCGTGCGGGTGCGGCGTTCCGGACGCAGGGTGTGCAGGGTCGTCCCCTCGACGACCAGTGCCAGCAAGGGGGTCACCGCCACCGCCTGTTCCGGCAGGCGGACGGTCAGGGCGCTCTCCCCGGCCAGGTCCGTCGCGTCGATGTCGATCGGCCGGACGGACCAGGTCTGGGGGCTGCCAGCGAGTTCGAGGCGGACCTCGGAGTGCGGGATGCGCGCCTCCACGGCGAACCGACGGATCCCGTCGCCCAGAACCAGCGTCTTGGCGATCTCGTACGGAGAGAACGCGACGGTGTGCGCGGAGGCGGTGACCGGTCCGTCGGCGGCGAGGGTCAGCCGAGCGGGGGCCAGGCCTCCGTGCGGGGCGAGCAGACGCCACTCGGCGGTCGGTTCGGCCGTGATGCCCTCGGCGAGGAAGGCCGCCAGTCGGCGCCTGCGCCGGGAGCCGACGCGGTGGACGAGGATCTCGTACGGTCCCAGAAGCGGGCGGGGTACGTCCTGCCACGGGTCGAGGAGCGCCCCGGGGGCGCCGGTGTGACGGGCGAGAGGCTCCTCGTGACCGGGGCGGCGCACTTCGGCCTGCCAGAGTCGCGCGTCCTGCTCGCCGACGCGCCGCGGGAGCCGGAGAGCGGGCGGACGGTGCCACATGGGTGCCCCGTCGTCGCCCATGAGCCAGGGCAGCGTGGCACCGCCCTCCCAGCCGAGCGGCCGTCCGACGGCGACGTCCAGCCAGCTGCCCGGGACCGCGGCGGAGGCCCGTATCCGTGTCACCCCGGTCAGCGACACCCGGCTCAGGGTCCAGCCGTTCCAGCCGTACGGGGTGGGCAGTTCCACGACGCCGGGGTCGGCGCCCTCGGTCTGCAGGGTGCCCGCGTGCAGGAGGCAGGTCTCGGCGGCGGGAAGGGGCTCGTCCGGGGGGATGCGATGGCCGTCGGCGTCGAAGGCCAGCAGGGCGGTGCCCGGGTCCACGAGGGCCGAGACATGGGTGGTTCCCGTCGCATCCGTCGCCTCGACACGGCGCACGGGGCCGGGCAGCACCCAGTAGGGCGCCCGGACCGCGAACACCTCACCGTCGGCGGACAGTTGCCAGTCCCCCGCGTCCGGCTCGCCGGGCAGGGTCAGCAGCACAGTGCCCGCGCCGGGGCCGAGACGGAGCTCGGGGGGAGGCGCGGCACTGCGGGACGGGGCGACCGGATCGTCCGTCGCGGTCGGGGCGGTCGGGGCGCGCCATGTCCAGCCCAGCGAGCAAGCGGCCTCGTCCACGGCGCGGCTCCACTCCCCGGCGCTCTCCGGGGCGGCTCCGTGTGCCCTCAGGTCGGGGCGTGCCGCGAGCACGCGCGCATGTGCTTCGGCCACCAGACGGGGAAGTTCCGGACCGCCGGCCAGGGCCACGGTGTGGACCGCGCAGGCGGGCCAGCGTGCGAACACCGTGTCGCGCGGGAGGTCGGAGTGGTCCGCGAGTAGCCGGTACGCCACCAGCGCTTCCAGGACGAGCGCGGTCCGTACGGCGGCGGCCGGTTCCAGTCCGCCAGCGGGCGGCTCCCCCGCCTCGCGCCAGGCCCGCTCGCAGTCGTCCAGCAACTGCGTGGGATCAACCAGCATGTCCCGCCCCTCCCGCCTCGGACGTACGCGATCTCGCCCGGGACCGACCATCGTTGTACGTTCTACCATTCCTTCACATAAGGAGCATGGGGAATCCGCAGGTGAACGGTGCGCTCTAGCCGGGGCGTGACTGATTGTCAGTGGCGGGTGGTGCAATGCGAGAAGGCTCGTCGCACCGCAGTACGGCACATGGGGGGGCACGCTGATGACGACGGACACCGAGGCCGGGACGCGGGACGTGCTGCATGAGGCGCTGGTGACTGCCGCGGGGCCACAGCGAGCCCTGACTCCGGCGGCCTTGCGGGGGCTGCTGGTCGGCGTGGACACCGCGGTGGTGGCCGAGGTGCTGGGCCGGGTGATGGCGGAGGGGGTCGCACTGCCTCCGGCCGCGGTGGCCGCGTTCGGTCTGGGAGGCGGTTCGGCGGCCCCGGCCGCGCCAGGACTTCCCCCAACCACGCGGACGTTGAGCGACACACAGAGTGAACGCCAGGTTCCAGCGGGGCCGGAGCCGGAACCACGCAGACCACCGTGCTTCACTCTTGAGCTGCACCAGGACAGCAGGCTGGATCTTTCCGCGTTGACCGTGCGAGCGCTCGGTCCCGCCGTTCCCTCCGCCCCGCCTCCGCCACGCCCCCGCCCCGAGCCCGCCGCCGAGTCCCCAGAGGAGGACGATTCCCCACGTCAGGCCGTGGGCGACTCTTTCACGCACTACCGCAAGGAAATCGGCAGGTTCCCGCTGCTGTCCCGGCAGCAGGAGGCGGAGTTGGCCCAGGCCGTCGAGGCGGGACTACTGGCTCGCGCGCGGTTGGACGAGGCCGGCGGGAAGCTCCCCCCGAAGCTGCGGCGTGAGCTGGAACAGCTGGTCCGGCTCGGGGAATTGGCGTTCACGGAGTTCGCCCAGGCGAACCTGCGGCTGGTGGTGAGTACGGCCACCTGGTACGCAGGGCGCGGTCTGGACCTCCTGGATCTGATCCAGGAGGGCAACCTGGGCCTGCTGCGCGCCATCGAGAAGTTCGACCACCTCAAGGGGCACAAGTTCTCGTCGTACGCCGTCCCGTGGATCCGGCAGGCAATCACACGGGCCCTGGCGGACAAGGGCCGCACGATACGCATCCCCGTCCACGCGCACGAAACCCTGGCCGCACTGCGGAAGGCGGCACGGGAGTCGGGGCACGACTCACCCGCCGACGCTCTCCCCACGGTGGCCGCCCGCGCGGGTGTCACCGTCGACGAGGCGCACGACCTGCTGGCCCGGGTCCGCCGCGTACTCCCCCTGGAAGACCTGACCGAGTCCATCGGGGACGACGCCTTGCACGAAGAAGCGGACCGGAGCATTCAGGGCCCGCACTGGACCGAACCGGACTTCTACTACGGTGGACTGTCCCCGGAAGAAGTCCGTGAGCTGCTCAGCTGCCTCTCCGAACGAGAGCGCCAGGTGATGACCCTCCGGCTCGGACTCGACGACGGCCCTGAGCTCACCCTCGAAGCAATCGGAGCAGAGCTGAACCGCACCCGGGAGCGGATCCGCCAGATCGAGTCCAAGGCCTTGGCGAAGCTGCTAGGGCGGATCAACGAGAACCGCATCCGCGCCTCCCGTCCGGTCCGCGAGCCGTCGCACGCCGTACCGAGCGGCGTGACCGGGCCACCCAGCGACACGGACGGGCCGCCCCCCGAGTTCGCCTCCGACATCCCCTGTGTGCGCCGAAAGGTCTACAGGCCCGGAGGGTTCATCGTGGTCGGCCATCAGAGGATTCACGTGGGCATGCAGTGGCACGCCAGGACCGTCACCGTCCAGGTGGCGGACGAGTGGTTCCGAGTGGTGCACGACGGGCGCGAGATCACGACTGTCCGTCGCCACCGCACGGGAGTCGGCAAGATCCATGGAGTTCCGGACTGAGGCCGTGCCGGAGCCCACACTCGAACATCACGCCGTGAGGAACTCACTGGCCCGCCCGCTGTACGACACATACAGCGCCTCCCGCGCCCGGGTGCAGGCGACGAACAGCAAGCATCGCTCGGCGGCCAGGTCGGTGGTGTGCTGGATGCGGTCCACTTCGGCCGGGGTGACGGCCGGCGCGAACGGGAAGGCGGAACGGGTGACTCCGGCGACGGCGACGCACCGGTACTCCAGGCCCTTCATGCTGTGCAGCGTCGACACCCGCACCCCGACCGCGCTGTCCGGTTCCCCGTCCCGCACCCGCACCACGGGGATGCCGGCCGCGGCGAGGCGGTCGCCGAGCTTGCCCGCCAGGGTGTTGAAGCGGGCGCAGACGGCAATGTCCGAGGGCGCGACCCCGGCGTCCATCCAGTCGCGCACTCGGCAGACGACCGCGTCAGCCTCCTCGTTCTCACTCCCGTGCCCCTCACACACGGGCTGTGCGCCGTGCAGCAGCGAGCGGTATCCGGTGAGGGTGTCGTGGGCGTCGCCGGTCAGGTCGGCGACGGGCTCGCTGTCGAGCAGGCGGCGGGCCCAGCGCAGGATCTCCTCGGTGGAGCGGTAGTTGACGCGCAGTCGTCCGCTGCGTCCCGCGACGGAGATGCCGAGGGAGCGCAGCGAGACCCGGGCGTCGTAGATCCGCTGGTGCGGGTCGCCGGTGACGAACAGGTCGTCGGGTCCGTCGGGGGCCAGGACCCGCAGCAGGCGCCACTGCGCCGGGTGCAGGTCCTGCGCCTCGTCCACGACGACATGGTCGTACAACGGTCCCGCACCCGGCTTGTCGCGCAGCAGCCGGGTGGCCTCGGCGCAGACCTGGAGCCAGGTGTGCGCCCGGTCACGGGTCAGGCCGTCCTCGAACAGGGTCACGGCCTCCCACACGCGCCGCCGCTGCGCCTGCCCGAGCGCGCTGCCGCGTCCACGCCGTTCGCACGCCAGGTACTCCTCCTCGCTCCACAGGTCCTGGGCGAGGACCACGTGCCGGTACTCCTGGGACAGGAACGCCTCGTTCCACGGCAGTTCGAGGCGGCGGGCCACGCGCTGCCAACGGGTGCGCTCGTCCCGGTCGCCGAGCGCGGTCCCCGGGTTGCCGCGCAGTTGCCGTACGACGCGGTGGGCGACGGCGTCGACGGTGGTGACGTCGACACGGGCGAGCAGCGCCGGGTCATGGTCGAGCAGCAGGGCGAGGCTGCTCTGCAGGGAGCGGGCCAGGGCCCCGGTGTAGGTGGTGAGGAGGACGCGCGTGTCGGGTGCCCGGTCCAGGAGGTGCTTGACCCGGTGCAGGGCGACGACCGTCTTTCCGGTGCCGGGGCCGCCGGTGATCTGGGCGGGTCCGGCATAGTCGGGCCGGTAGGCGATGCGCCGCTGGGTGGGGTGGAGGAAGATCCGCCAAGCGGCGAAGGGCTTGGTCAGGATGTCGGCAAGTTCGTCGGGGCCGGTGACGAGCGCGATGCGGCTGCGGGTGCGGGTGACGGCGGCGGCCAGGTCGTCCCCGGCGGTGTCCTCCCCCGCCGCGCTCTCGGCGACGGTCGTCCTCTGGCGTACGGCGACGAGGTCCCGGTAGATGTCGTCGGGGTCGAGGCCCTCGGCGAGCAGCCACAGCGCCTCGTACTGGTCCTCCGGCATCAGCGACCCGAACGCCTCAAGCTGCGCCTTACTGGTGACGGTGCGGGCCGCCCTCAGGGTGACGTCGTCGACGCCGAGGTGCCGCAGGACGGTGTCCGACCAGGGGGCGAACAGGAGTTGGGGGGCCGCGGCAGCCTCCTGAGCGAAGAGCGGGGTGATCTGCTCCATGGCGGTCAGGTCGCGCACTTCGAGGCAGCGGGTCACGGAGTTGACCGTGTAGAGCCGTCGGCGGGCCCAGGAGTAGGCCTTGTCGTGAGGGACGACATGGACGAAGACGAAGAGGTCGCTGCCGTCGTCGGGCGCGAGCAGCACTATCCGCAGGCCGTCGTCGACGCGGATGGTCCGCATCCGCGGGTCACGCGAGCTCACCACCGACTCCAGGTGCAGCCCCTTGTCCGCGTGGAGTTGCGGAACCGTCAACTGCTGGAACTTGGCCATCGCCTTGTGGACGCGGACGCGGGCCGGCTTGTCCAGCCGGTCGACGCCCTCCCAGAACGTGTTGGTGATCGCGATCTGCGGCATGTTCCCCACCCTTCGACAACACCGACCAACAGACTATCTGTTGACTCAGTTTACGAAAACCTCCGTGGTCCCCGCAGGAGTGGGGCACCCCCCGTATCCACCTTCGGGCAAGAGCGTCGGAGCCTGCCTCCCACTCCTCTGACGGCGCTTGCGGCACAGTCCGTCCACAGGCGGACACGCGGCGTGGACAAGTCGGCGGGGAGATGGAGAGAATTCTGATCACACCGTCGGTCTCAGGAATGGTCGCGAGCACCACTCGCTCCGGCTCCCGCCCGTACCCGGGCGGGCCGCGTCGGCGGACGGTCACACGGGGGGCGGCGCACCGGCGCCGCGTGGGGGAAGGACGTACGAGTGGCGGGGGAAGGCAGCGACGCCATGCCGCGTGTCTCGCGCGGGATCGAGGTGTACGGCGGCTCGGACGGGGCCGTGTCATGGAGCGGCGTCGAGCTGACGGCCGACGTGATGCGGGAGTTGGGAGCCGGACCGTGGGCCGAGCGGGTCGGCGATCTGGAGGCCACCCGGGAGTTCCTGTCCGGGCTGCGTTCCCTGGCCGCCACGGACATGGAGACCGAGTTCATCAGCACCCTTCTGGAGGCCGAGCCCGAGCCCCTGCCGTGGCAGGTCGGTGAGGCGCTCGCCGAGGTGCTGCTGGAGCACTGGCACGGCGCTCTGTGGGTGTGGGACGGTGCCCGGGACCGGCGTACCCGCAAGGCGAGCCTGCCGGGTGCCGATCTGGTCGGCCTCTGTGTGGCGGACGGTTCGGCGCGGCTGCTGTTCGGCGAGGTTAAGTCGTCGTCCCAGGAGGACTGCCCGCCGGGTGTGATGGTCGGGGCGAAGGGAATGATCGAGCAGTTGAAGCGGCTGTCACGCAAGGACGACCACCTCACACTCATGAAGTGGCTGAACGCCCGCTGCCGGACACCTGAGCACAAGGCGGCCTACCGTACTGCCGTGAACCGTTGGGTGAAATCGCAGGGCAAGGACATCCAGCTGTTCGGCTGCCTGGTGCGTGACACGACGCCGCAGGACAAGGACCTCAGCGACCGCGCCGCCCACCTGGCGAAGACGGTCGTCGAGCCGATGCACGCCCTGCTGACGGCCTGGTACCTCCCGGTGGCCATGACCACATGGCCCCAACACGTGGGGGTGCGTGACCTTGGCTGACCTCGGCTGGCTCGAAGGCGCCCTGGACCCGGACCTGGTGGAGGATGCCGGTGAGAGGGCGCAGCGTGTGCTGATCCGTTCCGCCCTGCGGGCCGTCGACGGGGAGGTTCCCGAGGGCTCCCCGGGCAGCCGGGAGGCTGTCGACTTCGCGGTGGACGCCCTGGACCTGCTGGCCTGGGACGCAATCGCGGAGGACCCGAAGGCGGAATCCACCCGGCGGTTGTGTGAGCAGATGTTCGCCCTCGCGCGTGCCCGGCTGCCCGGAGGCGACTCCGCCGAGGCGCGTCTCGAACTGCTGCGCACGGCCTGTCTGGGCTGGATCGCGGACGAGACCCCGCTCGCCGCCCGGCTGCTCGCGAACGTGGGACTGCCCTCTCCTCCCGACCCGGAGGCGGACTGGGAGACCCGCGTGCGCCGCGGAACCGCCGACGCCTGGTTGCTGTTGCTGCGTAAGCGCGGGTGGGACGATCTTGACGCCCTCGACCACCTCATCGCCGGGCTGAGGGGCGAGCAGGCCGGGCGGGAGGAGGCGTACCTCTCGGCGGCGGGGTACGACGCCCGTCCGGCTGCCTGGTCGCTGGCCGCCCACTACCACCTGCTCAAGACGGCGGAACTGCTCGCCCAATACCTGGCCACCGGTCACGTCATGCGCGAGAAACGCCCCAGCCGTCACTACGGCGTGCGCGAGCGCGTGCAGTCGCACTGCGATCGCGCGCTGGAAGCGGCCATGGCTTCCTCGGACCCCGATCTTGAGGTTCTCGTACGGCTGTTGACCGCCACGGCGGACCAGATCATCGACAACAGCCTGTGGACGGTGGCACGCGCGGTCAGCCCGGAGGTGAACGCCTTCGTCGCCTCCCTCGTCGACCGGCATCGACCCCGCCCGATCTTCGAGGTACTGCCGCCGCAGCGTGTTGCTCTCGCCGAGCAGGGCCTGATCCGCACGGCGCACCGCAGTGTGGTGGTCAGCCTGCCCACCAGCGCGGGCAAGACCCTGATCGCCCAGTTCCGGATCCTCCAGGCCCTCAACGCCTACGACAAGCAGCAGGGCTGGGTCGCGTACGTCGCCCCGAACCGGGCACTCGTGAACCAGGTGACGCGTCGGCTGCGCCGCGACTTCGCCGACCTCGGCATCGGAGTGGAACGGGTCAGTCCCGCCCTGGAGTTCGATGGTCTGGAAGAGGACATGCTCACGGACCGCGGCGAGCGGCAGTTCCGGGTGCTGGTGTCCACGCCGGAGAAGCTCGACCTGCTGCTCCGCGCCAGCTGGCAGGAAAGGATCGGGCGCCCGCTGTGTCTGGTGGTGGCCGACGAGGCACACCACCTCGGCGTGGACAAACGCGGAATCAAGCTGGAGCTATTGCTGGCCACGGTCAACCGGGAGGCCCAGGACGCGGGCTTCCTACTCCTGACTCCCTTCATCGATAACGGCGATGTCATCGCCGAGTGGCTGGACAGCGGCAGCCGGCAGTCGGTCGGGCTGGCCGTGGACTGGACACCGAACGACCGCATCGTGGCGCTCGCCCATCGCGAACGGGCCACGGGCAAGGGCGGATTCCGAGTCAATCTGGAGACCCTCGTCACCAGCCGGAGAACGCTCAGCGTGCCCGACGATCTGCCCCTGGACCGGTACCGACCGCTCGGCCTGTCCTGGTCCCAGGCAGGCAGTCCCGGCAAACTGGCCGCGGCGACGGCCTCGGCCCTCGGCGACCGCGGGCAGACCATCACACTGGCCCAGCGACCGGACTTCGCCTGGTCGATCGCCCAGCAGATCGCGGACGACCGGGCACACGTGACCGAGGCCGGCGAGGACCTGCGGGCGGTGCAGGAGGTGGTCGAGGAGGAGTTCGGCGCGGACTTCCCGCTCAGCGGGCTGCTCGCCAAGGGGGTCGGCATCCACCATCGCGGCCTGCCGGACGACATCCGCGTGCTGACGGAATACCTGATGGAGACAGGAGACCTGGCCCACCTGGTGTCCACAACGACCATCGCCCAGGGCGTCAACTTCCCCGTGGCGAACGTCGTCCTGGCCTCACACCAGTTCCCGTACGGGACCGACATCCCCGCCTCGGACTTCTGGAACCTGGCGGGGCGGGCGGGTCGCGTCGAGCAGGGTGAGGTGGGCCTCATCGCGCTGGCCGCGACCGACGAGGAACGGGCCCGGAAACTCCGGAACTTCGTGGGCCGCCAGGTCGCCGAGCTGAACTCCACGCTCATCGACATGGTGGACAGCGCCATGACCTCGTACGGCCATCTCGACCTGCACACACTGTCGGCCCTCCCCCAGTGGTCGGCCTTTGTGCAGTACCTGGCCCACACGTACCGGCAGATCGGGGACCACGAAGAGTTCGCCGAGGAGATCGAGCAGGTCCTACGCGGCACCCTCGGCTTTCAGAGCCTGCGCCGCGTGAACGGCGGCTGGGCAGCCGAACTGACCCGCAGTGTGCGGGAGTACGCGGAACGTCTCTCGGGCAAGGCGCTGGGGCTCGTGGACAGCACGGGCTTCTCGTGGGAGAGCGTGGCGGGCACGCTGAAGCGGCTGAGCGATGCGCGGATCAACCGTGAGATCTGGTACTCGCCTCTTTTCGAGGGCGACCGCAAACCGTTGGCCCGGTTGGTCGGGGTGATGCTCGAAGTGCCCGAGCTCAGGGAGAGCCTCTACGAGATCACGGACGAGCACGAGGGCCGCAGTGGCGACTACATCGCCCGCGTCATCCAGGACTGGGTGAACGGCGCGTCCGTACCACAACTGGCCACCGACCATTTCACAAAACCAGGCAAGTCCGACAGCCTCAAGGCGATCACCAAGTGCTGTCAGCGACTCTTCGGCGACATGGCACCGACGGTGTCCTGGGGACTGTCGGCGCTCCAGTCACTGACGCTCGGGCAGGAGTTCGCGACGCTACCCGTCGAGACCCAACGCGAGCTGCGGAACATCCCGTCGTACGCCTTCTATGGCGTGCGCTCCGAGGACGCCATCGCCATGCGGCTCGCGGGAGTGCCCCGGTCGGCGGCCGGGCGTCTCGCCCTGGCCATCGTCGGCGACCAGGGCCGCGCCCGGCCCGTCGACGCCCGCGCCCGGCTGGCCGCGCTTCCGGATGCCGCGTGGCAGTCGGTCCTCGGGGCCAGGGGAACGGCCTACCAGAAGGTCTGGCGGATCCTTGACGGCGTGCAGTGAGCGGTTCTTGGATCGCAGCTGGGATGAATCTGTCGACTGTGTTTACGAACCTCCATGATGCGTCGCAGGAGTTGCCGCACGCCACAGGGGCATCGCGAGCGCTGAGGTTGTTGGGGAGATGACACTGCTGGAACCGGATACGGACGGCCAACTCGCCCTGGAAGACGACTGCGTGGACCTCTTCGATCTGGCCGGTGACCCGCTGGACGCGGCCGTGGCCCGGCTGAAGGCGGGCGTGAAGCCGAACGCCGAGGACATCGCCCTGCTCACCGAGGCGGCCCGCACCGCGCAGCGCGCCTTCGAGGAGGTCAGCGCGGCGAACGACGTACTGGACGACGCCTCGGACCTGAGCGAGGACCTGACGACCGCACTCGCGGAGACCCTGCGGCGCCGGGCCCGGACCGAGGTCCCGGCACTGCTCGGTGCCCTGCGGGCCCAGGCGGCGCGTGTCGAACACTCCGAGGCCGTCCGTACCATCGCCAATCGCATCCTCGGCAACGGCGGACCTGACGAGCCGATCACCCCGGACTCCGTCCCCGCCCTCACCGCCGACCTGCTGCCCCGCGTACCGTCCGTGTACGACGGCGAGGAGGAGCCGGGCGCGAGCCTCGCCGACCTGTGGGAGCGTCAGGAACGCCTGGAGGAGGTACAGGACCGGGTGCGCGGAGAGCGGGTGGAGCACGTCTCGGCGCACCTGGTCGCACTCGCGGAACGGATCGTCGACCGAGCCTTCCTGGACGCCCGGTTCACCCGGGCGGCACTGGACGAGATGGACCGGGCCTACGCGCTGTGGTGTGCGTGCCTGGACGAGGGCTGAAGCGCCCCTGACTGTCAGGGAGAGGCCCTAAGGTCGTTCCCACGTGCCACGACCGCGTCGATCACCGAGGGGGACCACGATGCAGGCGAAGGAGACGCTGTTCGCCGACCTCGTGCAGGGGAGGGCCCAGCAGTTCCAGGTGCCGCTCTATCAGCGGACGTATTCCTGGACGGAGAAGCAGCTCAGACAGTTGTGGGGCGACATCCTGGAGCAGGCCGGGCTGCTGGAGCGCGAGGAGAAGGCGAGTACGCACTTCCTGGGATCCGTCGTGCTCGCTCCGTCCCCGCAGAACGATGCGACCTTTCCCCGTTGGCTCGTCGTCGACAGCCAGCAGAGGCTGACCACGCTCTCCCTCGCCCTGGCGGCGATCCGCGATCACATCAGGGACGCCGAGCCGGGCGAGGCCGAGCGCATCGACGAGCAATACCTGATCAACAAGTGGAAGGGTGGCAGCGACCACTTCCGGTTGCTGCCGACCCAGGCGGACCGGCCGCAGTTCGCCGCGCACGTCCGGGGCCCGCGCACGGAGCAGTCCACCGGGGGCAGCGTGAACGCGGCCTACGGTTTCTTCCGCCGCAAGCTGGTCGAGGCGGCCGATCCCGCGGCCCCGCAGGATGTGTTCCGCATCGAGCAGGCCATCACCTCCCGGCTGACGCTGGTGGCGGTGACCGCCGAGCGCGGTGACAACGTGCACCGGATCTTCGAGTCACTCAACAACACCGGGCTCAAGCTCAGTCAGGCCGACCTGCTGCGCAACTACCTGTTCATGAAGCTGCACACCCTCGGTGAGCAGGTCTACGAGACCTACTGGCTGCCGCTGCAGGACAGCCTGAGCAACGAAGAGCTGGAACAGCTCATGTGGCTGCAGCTGGTCCTCGACGGAAACGACCGGGTGCGCCGCCAGGACCTGTACGCGTCCCAGCAGCAGCGGTTCGAACACGGCGAGGCGAGCGAGGAGGAGATCGAGGCGTACATCAGGGGAGCTGTACCGCCGTGCCACCCTCTTCCGCCGGCTGCTGCACCCCGAGGAGGAGCAGGACGCGTCGGTCCGCGCCCATCTGAGCCGCCTGGACGCCTGGCAGGCCCAGGTCACCTACCCCGCTTTGATGCTGCTGCTGGACCGGCGCGAGCGCGGAGAGCTCGACTCTGCGGACACGGCCCGTGCGATGTCGTACATAGAGAGCTTCCTGGTGCGCCGGATGATGTGCCGGGTGCCGACGAACAATCTCAACAGGATCTTCCAGGCCATACCGGGGCAGCTCCCGCTCGACGTGCCCGTCGCCGACGGGCTGCACCAGCTGCTCTCCGCCGACAACCGGTTCTGGCCCGACGACGACGAGCTGCGCGAGAAGATCCAGAAGGCGCCCTTCTACCAGTTCGGACGCTGGCACCAGCGCAAGATGGTCCTGCAGCGGCTGGAGGAGAGCTATGAGCACCCCGAGCCGGTGGACTTCGCCACCGCCCAGCTCACCATCGAGCACGTCATGCCGCAGTCGCCCGGCGACGAGTGGCTGAGGATGCTGGAGGAGGACGCGGCCGACGGAGAGCGGGCGGAGGATCTGCACTCCCGGTTGCAGCACACCCTGGGGAACCTGACGCTCACCGCGGTCAACTCGGAGCTGTCGAACCGTCCCTTCGAGCGCAAGCAGGACCTGTTGCGGGGCAGCCACCTGGAGATGAACCGCCGCATCGCCGCGACCGAACGCTGGGGCGTGAAGGAGATCCGCGCCCGTGCCGACGAACTCGCCGACCGCGCGGTCACGCTGTGGCCGGCCCCGCTGCGTGGAGTCGGCCGCGCGGAGCGCAGCAGGGACTGGCTCCTGGCCCACGAGGTGCTCGCGGCGCTCCCCCACGGCACGTGGACGTCGTACGGCGATCTCGCCGCGTTCCTCGGCTTCGGTGCCCAGGCCGTGGGCAACCACATGGCGAGCACGCCGAGGGTGGCCAACGCGTACCGGGTACTCACCTCCGAGGGCAAGGTCTCCGACGGCTTCCGTTGGACGTCCGAGGACGAGGGGGGTGATGTGCGTGCCCGGCTGAGCGCCGACGGCGTCCGTTTCACCGTGAACGGAGCCGCTGATCCGGCACAGCGCCTCACCGCCGACGACCTCGCCCTGCTGGTCGCCGAGGACGACGACCGGGCCGACGGCGAGGAGACCGCGCAGCGTGCGCCGGGTGGCGGCCAGGGCGAGGAGACGCGCGCCGACCGGTTCTTCCGTCAGCTCGCGGCGGACGACTCCCCCGAGACGGTGGAAGCGGTCCGCGCGCTGTTCACCCGCTGGGAGGAGCTGGGCGGCTGGATCGGGCACGGTGCGGGTCAGGTCACGACGAGCGCGTTCCTCATGCTCGGGGAGGCGGGCGCGCCGGGCCGCGGGATCTGGCCGTTGACGCTGTACCCGGGCGGCGGGCGGGGCGGCACGGCGGAGGTGGTGTTCCAGTATCTGGCCGCACGCGAACCGTTCACCGACCGCGCACTGCGCGCCGAACTCCTCGGGCGGCTCAACGAGCTTGACGGCGTCGACATCCCGGAGGGCAAGCTGGAGCTGCGGCCCAACTTCCGTCTGTCGCTGCTGGAGAAGAACGGCAACCGCGAGTTGCTCACCGAGACCTTGGCATGGTTCCGGGACCGCTGGGAGAAGCGGGACACCGCCTGAGCGAGCGGGCGCCGGGCCGACGGCCTGCGCGGCGACCTCCTCTCTCACGAGTCGAAGAGTGCGCCCTGGCGGTCCGTGCCGCGCCAGGGCGCTCGGGCGAGGACGAGTCCCCGTACCTCGGCGGCGCCCGCGTCCCGCAGCAGGCGGGCGACGGCCTGCATCTGCTGGCCGGTGGTGAACAGGTCGTCGAAGAGGAGGATGGTGCGGTCCTCAACACGGCGCTCGATGCGGATGGCCTTGGCGTGGGCGGCGGCCGCGAGGCGTTTGGCCTCGCGGTTCTTTCCGGCCGAGCGCTCGGTGTCCACCGGCTTGACCAGGACCGGGGATGTCGGGAAAGGCCAGCGGCCGGCCGCGTCCTCGACTGCGGCGGCCTTGAGGATCGTCTCGATGTGCTGGATCGGGGTGCGGCCCGTCCAGGTGGGGTTGCCGACGATTAAATCGACGTCGGCCATCCGGTCCGGGTTGCGCTCCATCCACCCGACGACCAGGCGCCCGAAGATGGTGGCCCAGCCCCAGGCCCCGTCGTACTTGAGGCGCCGGACCGCGTTCTCCAGGTCGCCCGAGAACATAGCGATGGCGTCGACCCGGCTGAACCCCCGCTCGCCCGGCGGTAGTTCGCATAACGCGTTGGAGCAGCGGCGTGCCGTTCCGAGGGCCTGGCTGCACACCGGGCAGTGGGCGTCGGGGACGGGTTCCAGGGAGCGGGCCGCGCAGGTGGCGCATATGGAGGCGCTGCCGCCCAGGTAGTACGGGCAGCGGGCGCAGTGCGGGAAGCCGAGGGGGTCGAGTCCCTCGACGTGTCTCACAGGATGGCCAGCGCGAGCTGCTGGCGCTGCTCACCCGCCTTGCGCATCTGTTCCGCGCCGGCCAGCCCGTCCAGTACGTCGGTCAGTTCGTCGACCACGGTCGCGCGCCCCTCCTCCAGCATCTTCGCCGCCCACGGCTGGGCGACGACCAGCGAGCGCAGCAGGAACGCCCGCTTGCCGTGCTCCGAGGCGATGCGCGCCTGCATCTTTGCACCCGAGGTGCGGGAGGCCTCGATGACGACCGTGCCCTGGGTGAAGCCGCTCATGGTGACGTTGCGGCGGGGGAAGGTCCAGCGGGCCGGGCCGGACGTCGGCCAGAACTGGGAGACGACGGCACCGCCCTCGGCGACGATCCGTGCGGCGAGGCTCCCGTTCTCCGCCGGGTACATGGGCGCGGCGATGCCCGTGCCGATCACGGCGACCGTCCGGCCGCCCGCGTCCAGGGTCGCCGTGTGGGCGGCGGTGTCGACCCCCCGGGCCAGGCCGGACGTCACCACGACGGAGTGCTCGACCAGCCCGCGGGCCATCCGTGCCGCCCGCCTGCGTCCGTCCTCGCTCACGTCACGCGTCCCGACGACGGCCACGGATCGGGCGTCCCGGTCCTCAAGACTCCCCCGGACCCACAGGAAGGGCGGCAGGTCGGGGATCAGGCGCAGGTTCGCCGGATAGTCGTCGTCCAGGACGGTGACCAGGCGGGCGCCGGTCCGCTCGGCGGCCTCCGTCTCGGCGGCCACCCGCTCCTCCTCGTCCTGGAGGGAGCCGAGCGTCGCGCCGAGCAGGGCCTCGGCCTTCGCGGCCGCCTTCGACTTCTCGGGCACCCGCCCCCGGTACAGCTCGTCGAGCCCGCCCGGTCGCTGCGCGACCCTGGCCAGCAGCTTCCAGTCGAGCGTCTCGCCCTCATGTCTGAGGGCGCAGAGCAGGAGCAGGCGGTGCTGCTCGTCCGTGATCGTTGTCGTCGTCATCCTTCTACTCCGTCGTACTTGTTCGAAGGACGCAGGGCGTCTGGTTCCGGCCTCTTGGCGCGTTGCCTCAGTATGACGGGGCGGCGTGGCCCTCGGGGCCCGAACAGAAAATAGCTCGCGCGTTCTATTCTTTCGACGCATGTTACTGCCGGGTCGCGGTTCTCCGCCAGACGCACTCGGCCCAGACCGTCTTCCCTCCGGGATGGTGGGGCTCGCAGCCCCAGGCGTCGGCGAGTGAGGCGACGAGGAGCAGGCCGCGCCCGGACTCGCCGTCCGCGTCACGCGTCGGTGCGGGGAGACGGTCGCCTCGGGCGTCCGTGACCTCGATCCGCAGGGTGCCGGCCGTGAGGGTCAGGGCGAGGCGGGCGTGGCGGCCCCGTACGCGGCCGTGCAGGGCGGCGTTCGCGGTGAGTTCCGCGATGAGGAGGGAGGCCGTGGCCGCGCCCTCGTCGCCGGCCGCGACCTCCGGGCAGCCCCGCTGGTCGGCGAGCCAGCGTTCGGCGGCGTGGCGGGCGGTGTGGGCGCCGTGTCTGCTGGTGGGGAACGTGAGGCGGAAGTGGTGGATGGTGGCGGTCGGTTCACCGGCGACGGTGACAGTTTACTGGATCACCTCACCGAGGGTGACGGAGTGGTTCTACGGCGTGGAGGAGGTGGGGAGGTACGGAGAGTGACTGTCCAGGTGCGGAGGGTGGGATGTTCGGGCGTACGGCCGTGACCTGGCCGGACGTTCGGCGGTTCGCCCCTGGTACGACGAAAGTGGGCGGTGGTATGGGATGGCGGCACAGGCGGGCGGTTCGGGGGTTCCCACCGGCGGTGAGGCGGACGGTACGGACGAGGTGGCCGACCTGTTCCGGGCGCTCGGGCGGCAGATCAAGGTCGCGCGGGTACGGGCCGGGATGAGCCAGAAGGAGCTGGGCGAACGGCTCGGGTAAAGCGAGGAGACGATCTCCTCCGTAGAGCGGGGGCGGCGGACTCCTCAGCCTGATCTGTTGGTCGCGGTCGATGAGTTGCTGGGGTATGGGGGGCCGTTCGCGGCTACGGCGGAGGATGTGGAGCGGGCGCTGGCGAGGAGGAGGGTGCGGCATCCGGAGTGGTTCAGGGATTATGCGCGGTTGGAGCGGGACGCGGTTGAGATCAACTTCTACAACAACCATGATATTCCGGGCCTGTTGCAAACCGAGCGGCGGACCCGTGCCCTGTACGAGATGCGCAAGCCGCTGCTGGATGAGGAGACGATCGAGCATCGGGTGATCTCTCGGATGGGCCGTCAGGAGATCCTGACCAGTTGACCTCCGCCCATGATCAGCGCCGTCATCGAGGAGACCGTGTTGCGGCGCCCTCTCGGCGGGCAAGAAGTCCACGGGGAGCAGCTGGAGCAGCTGCTCAAACTCGGGCGACTGCGCAATGTGGAGCTGCAAGTGATGCCGACCGACCGCAGCGAGCACGCGGGGATGGGCGGTGCGTTCGTGCTCCTCACGCCCAAGGGGAAAGCACAGTTGGGATACACCGAGGCACAGAACTCCAGCCGGTTGATCACGGACCCTGAGGAAGTCCGTATCCTGGCCGCACGGTACGGCAGCATCAGGGAACAAGCGCTCACCATGCGCGAGTCCCTATCCCTGATCGAAAACTTGCTGGGGGAACGATGAACACTGCGGAACCCGCGCGACTTGTTTGGTTCAAGAGCAGCTACAGCGGCAACGAGGGCGGCGAATGCCTGGAGGTCGCCGTCGATGGGACCGCCGTCCGCGTACGGGACTCCAAGGAACGGGGCTACGGTCCGCAGCTCGCGTTCACGCGGGGCGCGTGGGCCGGGTTCGTCACGGACCTCGGGCGGGACGGGCTCTGACCCACCCGCCCGAGGCTGCGGCACTCAGGCAGCGTGACGCGGGCCCTTCCCCGGCGGCGGGTCCAGCACGGTTCGGTACTCGTCGCCGGTTACGCGGGCCTCTTCCATACGGTCGTAGATGTCGAGGATGAGGTCCTTGGTGCGGTAACTGCCATGGGCGGCTTCCTCGTCGCTCTTGAGACGGGAGAACGCGTCCATGACGTACTCCGCGTCATCGCGAGCCAGTCCGTAGAGGTGGAAAAAGGCAGCGTCCAGCTCTGCACGCAGCAATCCACGCCGTTCCTCATCCCACCGGAACGGGCGTCCCGCCACACCGATCGCTCTAGCGAAGGCCTCCATGTCACTAGCGGTGTACGCAAGTTCAGCCACTCTTGCGGCAATCCACTCCGCCACGGTCTCGCCGCCGCTCCATGGACACGGCTGGTCGCCTGTCTCGGGGCCGGGCACTGGAAGCTGGTGGGCCGTGAAGAACTTCAGGTGTGTACCGCTGAACTTCTGACGTGCCACGAAGTCGAGCACGTACGAGGACAGCGCCGCCTGGAGCAGCGCAGGATTGCCAAAGGAAGGCAACATCAACAACGTGCCGTCAGGAACGGCAGTGCGACGCAGAGCCGTGTTGATCATGGTCCGACGGTCCGAGGTCCGGCAGATGTCACGCCACCCCAACAGCCAGTCCTCGTACCACTCCTTGTCCGCCAGCCGCGTCTTAACTCCGGGCCACATGATCGGGTTCAGCTTCTTATCCCGCTTACCAGAGTCCACGTCGAACTCCGGCGCCCAGTACCGGGGCAACGGCGCGAAGTCGGGGTCGTCGTGCTGTTCCGGCGTCACGCGCGGGAGGGTGCCGATGTTGGCCTGGGCCTGGGTCTGGCCCTCGTACGTGCCGAGGCGGTGGTCGAAGTGGTGGAGCATCTTCGCCTCGTACAGCGGGAGATAGCGGCGCGTCTTCCCCTCTTCATCGATGCGCGTGAAGACGTTGCCGGTCAACTGCCAGCCCTCGTCTTCCAGTTCCTGCTTGCCCCGGAACAGGTGGGAGTCGGAGGCCATGTTGAACAGGCCCTGCCGGAAGGTCAGCCCCCACGGGTTGCTGCCGCCCCTGCCGTGCGCGTCCGGCTCCTTGAGCAGAACCGGGACTCGGCTGTATACGCCGAAGGTGATCTCCGCGTCACGCCGGGTCTCGAAGACCGGGAGGTTCCCGGTGTTCGGGTTGACCAGCAGGATCTCCTCCAGCGGCATGGCGAAACGACGCTCCGGCAGATCCTCCATATACCAGGTCCCGAACGCGAAGGAAGCCTCATCAACCCGCGCCGCCGGGCCTGTGACCGTAAGCAGGCAGAAGCGCACGCGATGGTCCACGTCCCGGCTCAGCACGAACGCCTCGTTCTTGAAGTCCAGGAACGACACCAGCCGCTTCGAGCGCACCAAGTCGGAGAAGAACGGTGCCGTCGTCGCGTCCGTGGCGATGCCCGTCTGCAGGACCAGCCCGAACCGCCCTCGCGGCGCGATCCCATGCGACGCCGCCTCCGCGAACAGCGGGTACGTGT
The DNA here is from genome assembly GCF_040638185.1 of Streptomyces sp. NPDC026672. Taxonomy (NCBI): domain Bacteria; kingdom Bacillati; phylum Actinomycetota; class Actinomycetes; order Kitasatosporales; family Streptomycetaceae; genus Streptomyces; species Streptomyces sp. NPDC026672. Next base: position 172,635 of record NZ_JBEZXS010000012.1, on the reverse strand, counting down.
TCAGCTTGCCGCGCGCGGCCAGCGGAAACCGGGCCGACCAGCGCGCGAGATGGGAGAAGCCGTCGGACAGCCGCTTGTCAGCGATGTATTCGGCGTGCAGTTCCCGATCTGCCTCGTCCTCGCTCTCCGCGAGCTCGTCGATCAGGGCCTGACGTGCCGCCTGGTTCGCTGCCTTGGCGATCTTCGGGGCAACAGTGGCAAAGTGCTCCTCGGTCTTGAACTCAAGGGTCTCCCACGGCGGATTCCCCAGCACACAGCTGAACCCGCCCTTCCACCCGGTCCTCTCGTCCACCCCCGGCGCTCCCACATCCGCAGGAACCCGGAACACCTCCGGGAACTCCAGGTGCCAGTGGAAGAAGTGGTACTCCTCCCGGAGCCGCAGGACCTCCTTCACCGTGCCGCCCGGCAGGCTCGCGCCGCCGTCCTCGGAGTGCAGCGTGAGCAGCGACTTCGTGGTCAGCGCGGGCGGTGTCGCCGTCTTCGTCTTCTTCCATACGAACGCCGCGCACCACGCGTCGGCCAGCTCCAGGGCCCGGATGTAATCCGGGGAGGTGGTCAGTTCGCGGTATGCCTTGGCCTGGTTCCGGACGTCCTCCAGTTCCTGCGAGTCCGTCCCTGTGATCGCCGAGACCGTCTCGCCGAACCCCGCGTTGGACTCGGCCAGCACCTCCTCCTCCGCGAACAGGGCATCCTGGTTCGCCCCGTGGCGCAGCGCGATCTTCCACGCTGTCCGCTCCGCCGCGTTGCGCTTCTTCAGGTCGGTGACGTGCTTCGAATCGTCGCCCTCCAGCGGCTTGAATGCCTCGTCGGGCAGGCCCTCGGCGAGCAGCTTCGGCGTGGTGCCCAGGAGGCCGTTGCCATGCTTGATGTGGGCGTCGAGGAAGGTGAGCGGACGGCCCGGCCTCATTGCCTCAATCCACAGGGACACCTTGGCCAGCTCAACGGCCATCTCGTTGAGGTCGACGCCGTACACGCACCGCGCGATGACGTCCCGCAGCGCGTGCCGTACGTCCTCGGCGCTCGGCTCGGGGTCGTCTGTGCGGATCTCGGCGAGGCGGCGGGCGATGCGGCGGGCGGCGGCGACCAGGAAGTGGCCGGAGCCGCAGGCGGGGTCGCACACCGTCAGGGCGAGCAGTGCGTCCTCGCGCTCCTTCTGCGTCGTACCGGACTTGACGGCCTGATCGATGACCGGGTCGAGGGCAGAGTCGAGGAGGCAGTCGATGAGGGGGGACGGGGTGTAGTAGGAACCGGACGTCTTGCGGTCGTTGCCGTCCAGCTTGGCCAGGACGTACTCGTTGCCCTCGCCGAGGCGCGGCTCCAGTTCGAGCAGTGACTCGTAGACCGAGCCGAGTTCGTCGGCGCCGAGGTGGCGGTAGTCGACCTTGCGGGGGCGGCCGAGCTTGATGTCGTACACCTCGGACAGGGCACGTACGGCCTCGTACAGGGACTGGTTGGACAGGCTCAGGCCGTCCAGGATCCGGTCCGTGGGGGTGGGTTCGAAGAGGCCGCCGAGGGCGGGCAGACCAAGTTCAGGGCGGCCGCCTGGGGTACCGAGGCCCTCGATGACCAGCCGCAGCGCCTGCCACTGGTCGCCGTGGAGGGTGCCGGTGCGGCGGGCGACGCGGCGCAGGCGGGCCGTGGAGAAGTACTTCTCGTACGTGTCGCGGGCCTGCTCGGTGGCGTCGGGGTGCAGGAGCAGGTCTCGGTCCTCGGTGACGAAAAGGAACAGCAGGCGGTAGGCGAGACGCAGTAGGGCGGGGTGCAGGTCGTCGCGGACGTTCTTGTCGCGGGTGCGCAGGGCGTCGCGGAGGTCCGCGTTGTCGGGGTGGGCGATCAGGCCCGAGCCGATCACGGTCAGGGCCTTCTCGACGCCCTTGCGGAGTTCCTTCAGGGCGCGGGTGCCGCTGTCGATGGCCTCGGTGCGCCACTTCTCCAAGGGGCAGGTCGCGGCCGGCTCACCCTCGGCGCGGGGCTCGAAGCGGGTGCGGTGCAGCAGGCGCCACAGGAGGACGAAGTCGTCGGAGCGGTCGCCGTCGAAGATCGCCCGGAGGTCGAACTCGATGAACGCGGCGCCGGTGAGGGATGCGGACTCGCGCAGCAGGCGCAGCTGGCGGCCGTTGGAGAGGACGCCCCAGAGGGTGGAGTCCGCCGAGCGGTTGAGGTACTCCTGCACCATCGACTGGGGGGCCTGCTTGGCCAGTTCGGTGGTGCGCGTGTCGAGGGGGACGTTCCAGCCTGTGAGGTGGACGGGGACGTGTGCCCACTGGTGGCTGACCTCGAAGTCCTTCTCTCCGTCGCGGGAAGGCAGGCCGGGCGCGGGGACGGGGGTGAGGGCGCCGAAGCCGAGCTGCTCGAAGAGGGGCAGCAGCCAGCGTTCGGTGGTGACGCCGACCGCGTGCACGCCGGGGTCGGCGTCAGCGCCGTCGCGGACCAGAGCGTCCTGGTAGGCGGCCCACACGCCGCGCAGGTAGCCCCAGGAGCGCTCGGCGGCATCCCGTACCGAGTCGCCCTTGGCGTACAGGCGGTAGTCGGCGGGCTTGGAGCCGGTCTGCTCCTTGCCCTCCTTGATGCGGACCAGGAGGTCGTACGGCAGGAGGCCGCCGACAGCGGCGACGGTGTCGGTGACGAGGGTCCTGGCGGTGCTCATGCGCCCACTCCCTGGGGGAACGTCGGGGCCGGGCGGTAGTGGTACACGCCCAGGATGTCCGGGTCGCCCTGGGGGACGACCTTCAGGCCCGCGAGACGGGCGCGGGAAGCGGTGCGGACCCTGCGGTGCGAGGCCTCCAGGGTGCGTCCCAGCTCGGCCGACTGGTCCCGTAGTTCCGGCATGATCGCAGGCAGGGCGGCCAGGATCTCGGCGATGTGCTCGGTGGCGAACTTGGGGTCGGTGTTCTGTGTGGCGCGGGCGTCGAGGAGGGCCACGGCCTCGTCCTCCGGCAGCCACTCGGGGGCGTCGGGCCGGCCTCGGTAGGCGACCACGCGGGCGTCCTCGGCGAGCTGCTCGCGGACCGAGCCGTCACGGGCGGGCAGGTTCAGCTGGAAGCGGTGGCGCACCAGCAGGAGCGTGGTGTTCCGCTCCACGGCCTTGGTACGGACGACTCCGCAGCGGCGGGCGGGGCGCTGCCACTCGGGGACCTTGCCGGCGTCGTCGAGGGCCGCGTCCAGCACGAAGCGGGCGACGGCGGCGACCACCGGGTCGGTGCGGGTGAGGGCGGCCTCGCCGCGCGGGGCGCTGGGGGCGTCGTGGAAGACGACCGGGCGGGGGTGGCGGGGGCCGAGCGCGTGGGAGACGGTGTCGCGCAGGCCCTGCGGGAGGGCGTCGGTGTGCGCGGTAAAGCCGCCCTGCTTCGTCGCCGCGGGCATACCGCGCAGGGCGCCCAGGGCGCGGCGGGTGAAGTCCCGTACCTCCTCGCCGGTGCCGAGCGCGGCACGGATCTCGTCGACCTCGGCGGCCACCTCGTCCTTCTTAATGGTGAGCTGGGCGTAGCGGGAGCGGTAGCGCTTCTCCCGTTCGGCGGAGGACTGCCAGGCGATCTCCAGCTGCTCGGCCACCTCCTCCTGCGCGAACAGCCCCTCCTGCTCGTACGCCGACCGCTCGCCGCGCAGGATCAGACCCTCGAAGACGGCCTGCATGGCGCTCTCGGACTCCTGCGGCACGGGCACGGAGATGCCGGTGACACGGCGGATGCGCTCGTGCTTGCGCAGCAGGACGTTGAGGACGATGCCGTCGACGGGGTTGTCAGCGCCGTACAGGGTGAGTGCCTTGACGACGTCGGTGCGCTGACCGAAGCGGTCGACGCGGCCCTCGCGCTGCTCGTGGCGGGTCGGGTTCCAGGCGAGGTCGTAGTGGACGACGGCGTCGAAGGACTCCTGGAGGTTGACACCCTCGGACAGGCAGTCGGTGGCGACCAGGACGCGGCGCTCGGGCGCGGGGTTGCCGTCCTCGTCGGTGCCGGTCAGCTCGGCGATGCGGGTGACGCGCTGGTCGGGCGAGAGTTGCCCGGTGACGGAGGCGACCGCGACCGGGTGCTCGGCGCCCTTCTTGTTGAGGACCTTCTTGAGGTGGTCCGCCACGTAGTCGGCTGTCGCGATGTAGCGGCAGAAGACGATGGGCCGGTAGCCCTCGTCGAGGAGGTCGGAGACGGTGCTGATCAGCTTCTTCAGCTTGGCGTCGCGGGTCGGGCCGTACAGCTTCTTGGCCGACTCGGCCATCGCGACCAGGCGGGCCTTCTCCTCGTCGTCGGCCTCGTCGTCGGTCTCGGCGCCGGTGTCCGTGGGGAGGCGGGTGCCCGGTACCGCGTCCGCGGACTCGGGGGTCTCGCTGTCGGCCGGGTCGGAGACGGTGCGCTCCCCGGTACGGTCCGCCTCGGCAGGGGTGTCCGCCTCCTCGACGCCGGCGCGTGTGTTCAGGGACTGCACGGCGGCGGCCGGGGAGGAGGTCAGGGTGCGCAGCAGGGCGAGGGTGGACCACCAGCGCTGGCGCTGCTGGAGGGCGCCGTCGGCCGCGCGTACGGTCTCGCGAGCGTACGACAGGACCTCGTCGAGGAGCTTCTTGTAGTCGCGGTGCAGGGTGTAGGCGGTCTCGGCGGTGTCCCGGGAGGACGGGAAGTGCGCGCCGTCCTGGAAGTCCTCGCGGATGTCGGCGCGGCGGCGCTGCACGAAGAACCCGGCGAGGAGCCTGCGGCCTGCGTCGGTGTCAAGGGGGACGGCGGCCAGGCGGTCGTCGAGCAGGCCGATCAGTCGGCGGAAGGGCTCCTCCTTGCCGCTGTGCGGGGTGGCCGTGACCAGCAGGAGGTGGCGGTCGGTTTGGTCGGCGAGGGCGCGCAGCAGCGCGTACCGCTGCTGGGAGGAACGGGCGGACGCGCCGACCGTGGTGTCCGAGACGCAGGAATGCGCCTCGTCGACGATCACCAGGTCGGGGCAGTTGCGCAGGAAGTCCTCCCGGTGGCGGGGGGACTTGATGAAGTCGGTGGAGACGACGTACGCGCCGTCGGGGCGGAACACCGACTGGCCGTACGGGGTCTCGCGCTCCAGGCGGCCGATCGTGGACGGCAGCACGAGGCGGGCATCGACGCCGAACTTGCCGTACAGCTCGGCCCGCCACTGCTCGGCCAGAGCAGGCGAGCACAGCACGACCAGGCCTCGGGCGTCGCCCTGCGCCAGCAGTTCAGCGGCGATCAGCCCGGCCTCCACGGTCTTGCCGATACCGACGTCGTCGGCGATCAGCAACCGGACGGTGTCCTGACGCAGCGCCATCAGCAGCGGAACCAGCTGGTAGGGGCGGGGGTCGACGGCGATCGAGGCGAGCGAACGGAACGGGCCCGCGCCGGAGCGGAAGCCGATGCGCAGGGCGGTGCGCAGCAGCCCGGCGGCCTGCTGGTCTCCCAGGTCGGAGGGGGTGGGCGGGGCGAAGGTGGCGGGGACGACGGTCTCCAGGCCGGGCAGGACGCCCGCGATGTCGTCGTCGGCGCCGCCGAGCGGGCGCAGGACGAGCAGGTCGGGTGTGGAGTCGGGCAGCACGACCCACTCACGGCCCCGGGCGTGGACGAGGGAGCCGACGGCGTACTGCCGGGTCGGCTGGGCGGCGGTCGTCATGCGGGCCTTCCGGGGATGGGGCGGTAGGGGTCGGCCGGGGCGGTGGCCGGACGGCTCGTCGGCGAGCCGTGGGACGGGGCGGGCCGATGGGGTCCGCCCCATCCCCGAGGTCAGCGGCGCGCTTCGCCGAACACAGAAGGGTAGTCGGCGACTGCCTTCGACCAGTCGTCGTCGTAACGGATGCGGATGACCTCCCAGCCGATCTCCTTCAGCCGCTCCGCTGCCTCCTCGTCGCGCAGCGTCGTTTCGGCGTGGTCGTGGTGCGGGCCGTCGACGAAGACCGCGACGGGGCCGAAGGAGGTGTCGTACACGAAGTCAGGCTTGGACAGGGCCGCGCTCAGCCTGACCTGCTGGTGGTCGGGCAGGCGGTGGCCGTGGGTCCTGAGGTAGGCGACGAACCGCTCCTCAAGGGAGGAGTCGGCGCCCTCGATGAGCGCGTCGGCCTGCTCGTCGCGAGTGCGGCCCGCGTGGCTGGAGCCGACCTCGCCGCCCGCGAAGTCCATCAGCAGCTGCTTCACCAGGTGGCGGTCGATCATCCGGTGGTGGCGCTGGTTGCCGAAGGAGAGCAGGCAGTCGTAGCAGCCCTTCTCGCATGGGTCGCCATTGCGCTTCTCGGCTCCCCGGTCGCGCCCGACCTGGTCGAAGTGCGCGATCTCCAGGGCCCGGCGGGCGGCGCGGGCGAGCGCGTCGGGCTCGGCCTGGAGACGGCGCAGCACGCCCGCGCCGCCCTCGGCGCTCTCGATGAACAGCAACCGCTCGCGGGGACCGTCGTGCGGCGGCAGCTCCTCGGTGTCCAGCTCGGAGTCCTCCAGCTGGAACTCGGCCTCGATGCCCCGCTCCAGCGCGTACTGGAGGGTGATCGCAGTGTCCTTGTCGACGGGGGCCGCCAGCTTGAGGACAAGGATGTTGCGGGTGTCCTGGACGTACGGGATGACGGGGATCTTGCGCACGACCTTCTCCGCGTCGGCGAGGCCCTCGTCCTCCACCGGGGTCTCCCGGCCGGGCGCGCTCGTGCTCGGCCTGCCGGTGGAGCCGGCCAGCCACTGGCCGGTGACCGGGTCGAGCCAGAAGCCGATGTCGCCCTTGGCAACCGAGCGACGGTAGCCCAGGTTGGTGAGCCGGACGGTGGCGCTGTCGCCGTAGACCAGTTCGGCGAGGAGGCGGCCGGCCGCGGCCTTCGCCTCGGCCCGCAGCGAACCGTCCCGGCCATCCTCATGCTGCTTGAAACGGTAGGAGATCTCCACCGCGTAGCCCGTGCGCTGGCGCTCCTCCTCGTCGGAGGAGATCCGGTCGCGGCGGTGGGTGAAGACGGTGTGCAGGTGCAGCAGCCCGGTGCGGGGGTCGCCGTACGAGCTGCCGCAGCCCAGGCAGGTGTCCTCGCGCCGCTCCTCGGGGGACAGATAGCCGCAGCCCTGGCACACCTTGGCGCTCTCGGTGGTCAGTTCGCCGCTGGTGTCCGGCGGCAGCTGCACCCGGTCCACCTTGAACCGGCTGCCCTCGTGGTAGATCAGCGCGCCCGGCCCGAACTCGCGGATCGCGATGAAGCGGGACCGCTGGAGGTAGTCGCCGTCGTAGCCGCGGCTGGTGCGGCCGGTGCCGGGGATGTACGCGGCGAGCGGCAGCCGGGGGAAGGAGTAGCCGGGCAGGAAGCCCTCGGAGGCGAAGTAGCGATACGGGTAGAAGTCGGACAGCACCGTGCGCTCGCCGCCCTGCCTGTTCTCCAGGAGGGCGATCTGGTTCTCCGCCTGGGCGCGGCGGCGGACGGCCTGGGCCTGGGAGCGGCCGGTCGCCGTGCGGTTGCGAATGTTGTCGTGCTGGATCTCCCGCTCCTCCAGGGCCTTGCGGTAGAGGTTCCGCCAGCGTCCGCACTTCTCGTCGAAGCGCCCGGGGGCCTTGGCGACGGTGTCCTCCAGCCACTGCTCGTGCCACCAGGACGTCTCGCGCAGGGCGTCGACACAGCCCGCGAGGACGGTGCGGGCCCGGACGAGGGCGCGCTGCTGGGCGGCCGGCCCGCCGATCTGCTCCCGCACCTCGGGCAGCAGCTCCAGCGAGGGGGTCTTGCCGTCGGTGTCGAGGATCCTGGTCATGGTGCGGCCGAGTTCCAGGCGGGTCTCGGCGAGCCAGATGGCGTGCACGTGCGAGGCGAGCAGGTCCTCGTTGGCCAGGTCGAGGCGGGGCGCGGCGACGGTGCCCGCGACCATCTGGTCGGAGCGGGTGAAGTAGTACTGGTCGTGGCTGTTGCCGGTAGCGCAGTACGTGGTAACCAGCGCGGGCTGGCCCGAGCGGCCCGCGCGGCCCGAGCGCTGGGCGTAGTTCGCGGGGGTCGGCGGGACGTTGCGGAGGTTGACGGCGTTGAGGCTGGCGATGTCGACGCCGAGCTCCATCGTGGGCGAGCAGTACAGCAGGGGCAGCGGCAGCCCCTTGCTGAACAGCTTCTCCCGCTCCTCGCGGACGTCCGGGTGGACCTGCGCGGTGTGCTCTGCGGCATGCAGTCCGGCGAAGGTGGACGCGACCTCCTTGTAGAGACCCTTGAAGAAGGCGTTGACGCGGGGGCCCCGGCCGGTGCGGTAGGTGCGGCGCAGCCGGTCCACGGCGCCGTGCTCGTCGTCGCGGGCGTGCCAGCGGATCACCGGGTGGTGGATCTGGTAGCCGGGGTCCTCACCCCGGCCCTGGGTGATCCGGCTCAGGACACCGCCGTCGGCGAGAACCTCCAGCAGGTCGCTGATCACCTTCTGGGCGTCGTCGAGGGAGAGGTCGTGGCTCCAGTCCGGGAAGGTCTCCGACTTGCGGACGTGGCGGCCGAAGGCGGTGCGGCCGGTGAGGTTCAGCTCGCTGCGGGTGCGCCCGGAGCGGCCGGGCCGGCCGGAGCGGGCCACCGCGACGCCGGGCGCGGGGGGCGCGGACTCCGTCTCGGCGATGGCCCAGGCGTCGTTGAGCTTGGCGGACTCCTTGCCCAGCTCGTTGAACTTGGCCTCGGTGAAGTACGGGGTGTCCACGGCGCGCTGGCGGCGCAGCTCGTCCATGAGGACGCGGGCCAGGTCGAGCCGGGTGGCAGGGGTCGCGGTGCGCAGCGGTCCGGCGGCGCGCTGCCAGCGCTCCTCGTCCTGGGCGATCTGGTCGAGGCCCGCGTACTCCAGGCCCAGCAGACCGGTCTGCTCCAGGTTGGGCATGGTGATCCGCCAGCCGCGTTCCAGGTCGAGGAAGAGCCGGTACTCGGCCACCTGAGCCAAGGCGCTCAGCGTCTCCTCGGCGAGCGCCTCCACCTCGGTGGGGTTGTTGGCGTACTCGTGGCGGGCCAACCCCATGGCGGCCACGACCTCTTCGCCCAGCCGCTTCCAGCGCAGGCCCGACTCCCCCGCCTTCAGCATGGCGCGGTAGAGGGCGCCGCGCAGCTGGGTGACCATGACGAAGTCGTTGAAGTGCCCCGCCTGCAGGCTCGCGTCCTGCCGGTTGTCGACGAACGTGAGCAACTTGCGGGCATCGTCGTCGAGTTCACTCGCGGGCAGGCTCTTGAGGTGGCGGACGATGGAGGCACTGACGACGGAGGTGGCGGTGGAGCGGCCCTCCTGGTCGAGTGTCATCAGCTTCGCGAAGTCGCGCTCCCTGACCTGCTCGTAGCTGACCCCGCACTCCAGGCAGAACAGGAACGGGGCGGGCACGTAGGCGGCGTACAGGCCGTCCCCGTCCTTGTTCACCGCCGTGCCGTCGGGTCTCACCCACACGGGCTGCGGGGCGCGCTTCTTGCGGCTCGCAGTGAGGACGGGCGTGCCCTTCTTCGGGTCGAGGGTGAGCCAGCTGTCGGGGAAGCGGCGCTGGTCAATCGCGTCCGTGACACGCTCGGGCCACGGGTTGGTGGCCGAGAGGTAGAGGTAACCCTGCTCGTCGTCCGCATCCTCACGGGTGCGGAAGGAGACCTTGCCGTCGTCGCTCTGCTCGCGGGCCACGGTGAGGTACTCCTGGCCGCACTCGCGGCAGAAGGACAGCGGCAGCAGGAGCTTCTCCGGCTCTCCGGGCACCCGCTGCTGGTAGGTGCGGGTGATGTGGCGGCTGTCCGCCGGCTCCAGGGAGACGTACGCCGAGCCGCCCTTGGAGAGGAACTGGTGGAGGCGGAACGCGAACAGCGCGCGGTCGTCGGCGTCGCGGACCTGTGTGCCGGCCCGGAGGGTGGACCGGATGGCCTTGGCGCAGGCAGTGTACTGCTCGTCCTCGGGGGCGTCGCGCGGGATGTCGAAGGCGTCCTCGCGCAGGGCGCGCGCGGCGAGTTCCACGGTGGTGGGCTTGGCGCGCACCAGCAGGCGGGTGCCGTCCTCATCGGTGGTCTCGGTGAGGCCGAAGGCCGTCTCGACCCAACGGGCCAGCGGGTCGGCCTTAAGTGCGTCGTACTCCAGCGGAGGGTTGTTCTCCCTTACGCGGGCGGCGAGTTCGGCACGCGTGGGGGTCTTGTCGCCGGTCGCGCGGACCAGAGTCTCGCCCACCACCCGGTCCGGGGAGATCTCCGTGTCGAACAGGGTGGAGGCGACCTCGGCGACCTCACGGCGGCGGGCGGCGGGGGTGCCCTTGGTGGACATGGTGGCGGAGGTACCGACGCACTGCAGGGCGGGTGACTCGCACGCCTCGCGCACACGCCGGACCAGCAGGGCGACGTCGGCTCCCTGACGGCCGCGATAGGTGTGCAGTTCGTCCAGGACGAGGAAGCGCAGGCCCTTGGCCCGGCCGATGAGCCGCTTGCGCTCCTCGGGGCGGGTGAGCATCAGCTCCAGCATCACGTAGTTGGTGAGCAGGATGTCCGGGGGGGTGTCGAGGACCGCGTCCTTCTCGGACTGCTTCTCCTGGCCGGTGTAACGGGCGTACGTGATGGGCTCGTCGCCCTCGCCGTATCCGGCGGTGAGGAACTTCCTCAGCTCGCCCCGCTGGCTGTTGGCCAGCGCGTTCATCGGGTAGACGATGATCGCCTTGATGCTCGGGGGGTCTCCGGCACGCTTCTCGCTCAGGATCCGGCTAACGATGGGCACGATGTAGCCGAGGCTCTTTCCGGAGCCGGTGCCGGTCGTCAGGACGTACGAGTCCTTCGAGTCGGCGGCCTCGATGGCGTCACGCTGGTGCCGGTGGAAGCGGATGGGACGGATCGTCGCACCCCGCTTGTCCTTGCCGGTGCGGAAGATCCGCTTGCACTCGGGGTGGAGGAGGCCGAGGTCGTCGGCGAGGTCGTCGACGGTGCCGCCGCTCGCGAAGCTCGGGTTGAGCGAGAGCCAGGGGTCGGGCCACTGGTCGCCGTCGGCAAGGGACTTGGACACTTTCTCGCCGATCCGCGGGTCGTCGATCACCACTGATCCGGACGTGTATTCCTTGTAGTCCCGGATGAGCCGACGGTGCACCTCGAAGACGTCCACGTGATCCTCACTAGCTCCCGACGTAATCCACGCATCACCGTAGTGGGTGAGGCGCACGGGACGAACCGCCCCGCCTTCACCCCATTAGAGCAAGACCATGTGAACTCAGTCAACGAATAAAGCGTCGCGCGGGCGGCATTCGAAGCACCGCCGTGTCACACTCTCCCTGACACCAGCCCGGGCAGGGCGCGGCAGGGCACGGAGGGGACGGGCCGCAGCGCAAATGGAAACCGGAACACTGATCGCCGGTCGCTACCGGATCAAGCGTCTCATCGGCCGGGGCGGCATGGGAGTCGTCTGGCTCGCCCACGACGAGAACCTGGGCCGCGACGTGGCACTGAAGACCATGAACGTCGATCCCGGACTCACCGAGGAGCAGCGCGCCCGCGACGCCGAAAGGTTCCGCCGGGAGGCACAGGCCGTCGCGCGACTCGACCACGCGGGCCTCGCCACCGTCTACGACCTCGGCGAGGAGAACGGCACCCGCTTTCTCGTCATGCAGTACGTGATCGGGCCCCCGCTCGACGACCGGATCGTCGAGGAGGGCCCGCTCTCCATCGAGGAGACCGCGTCGATCGGCGTCCAGATCGCCTCGGTCCTGGGTTCCGTGCACGCCCGCGACGTCGTGCATCGCGACCTCAAGGGCAGCAACGTCGTGATCCGCACGGACGGCGTGGTCAAGGTCCTGGACTTCGGCGTCGCCGCCTTCCTCGACCCGGACACCACAGGCCTCACCACGACCGGTGAGCGCCCCGGCAGCCTGGAGTGCATGGCGCCGGAACAGGTGCGGGGCAAGCCGGTCGACCCCCGCACCGATCTGTACGCGCTGGGCTGCCTGCTGTACGCGATGCTGACGGGCGAGCCGGTCTTCACGCACGAATCCGAACTGATGCTGCCCGGCATGATCCTTGAGCAGCCGCCCCTGCCGCCCGGAAGGCTCCGCGCGGGCATCCCCTCCGAACTGGAGAACCTGGTGCTCCAGTTGCTGGCCAAGGATCCCGACGAGCGGCCCGCCCACGCCGGCGAGGTGTGGCGGCGCCTCGCCGTGTGGCTGCCCGAGCGCCGTACCCCCGAACAGGCGCTCCTCCCGTGGGCCGAAGTGGACCCGCTGCGGCCCTTCACCCACCCGATGGGACCCGAGGCCCGGCCGGTGCGGGCATGGGCAGCATCGGGACGGAACGACCGACCCGGGCGGACGGGGGCAACGCCAGGGCGGCACGGCCAGCCGTAGCGCTGACCCGCGCGCCTGGCCGACCAGAACGTGACGTACGCCCCCAAGCCCGCCTGACGCATCTGTGAACAAAGTCAATGGTCATGTACGCTGACCAATGCAGTTTGGAGGAAGGGTGGCTTGATCACACACCCATGACCGAGGGGAAAGTCGTCCCTCCACTAGAAATGCCCTGGGAGTGTAGATGTCCACGTCGCGCGCCGTACCGGTGACCTTGGCCGAAATCGCCCGCCTTGCGGGTGTGGGACGAGCGGCGGTGAGCAACTGGCGGCGGCGGCATCCGTCCTTCCCCGAGCGGATCGCCGGCACCGACACCAACCCTCAGTTCTCCTTGACCGACATCGAGGGCTGGCTGCGCGACAACAAGAAGTTGAAGAGGTCCGCCGAGAGGGAATGGCTCTGGCCCGGTTTCGAGGCGCTCGGCGGGCGTGACGAGACCGGGGCCGCGATCGCCGAGGTAGGACGGCTCCTCTCCGGGCGGGCGAGTGACGAAGGCGAGGAGATCCGTGCCGACACACGGGCGCTGATCGAACGGGCCGTGGATCTCGGACAGCGTGAAGGGGGCACGGAAACGTTCGCGTTTCTGCTGCGTCGCTGGCTCGACGTCCACGTGCGCCAGATCGCCACGACCCCGGAACCACTGGCATCCCTCATGGCAGAACTCGCCCTCAGGGCGGCAGGCGGCGTGGCGGGCGACAGCCCGGGCAACTCCGGCCGCACCACGGTCATGGACCCTGCTTGCGGCCCCGGGCATCTCCTCCTGGCCGCGGCCGACGCCGCGAGGGCGTCCGGCGCCGAGGCACTCACGCTGCTCGGTAGCGACCGGGATGCCGTCCTCGCCTCGCTGGCGGACTCCCGCATGGCCCTCGCCGAGAGGGAGGGCCACAGGGAGAAGGAGTGGGCGCAGGTCTCCGTACGGGCTGCGGACTCCCTACGCGACGACCCGTTCTCCGGCACCCTCGCCGAAATCGTCCTGTGCAACCCGCCCTTCAACGAACGGGACTGGGGATACGAGGAGTTGGCCACCGACGGCCGCTGGAGCCACGGCCTTCCCCCCCGCACCGAGCCCGAACTCGCCTGGGTCCAGCACTGCCTGGCCCAGCTGCGGCCCGGCGGCGTCGCGGTACTGTTGCTGCCGCCCGCCGTCGCGGCCAGGAAGGCCGGCCGACGCATCCGCGGCTCGCTGCTGCGCACCGGGCAACTGCGCGCCGTCGTCGCGCTGCCGCCGGGCTGCGCCGCACCGCACAGCGTCTCCCTGCACCTGTGGGTGCTGCGGATGCCCGTCCACGGGGAAGGCGCACCGGTGGGCGATCGACTGCTGGTCGCCGACGCGGCCTCGCGGTTCCCCCGGGACGCTGAGGAGAAGTGGACCCCCGACTGGGCGGCGATCAGCGCTTTCGTGCGCGAGGCCGTCGAAGAGGCAGACTTCCCTCAGGCCCCTGCCTACGTACGGCACGTGCCCGTCATCGAACTCCTCAACGACGAGGTCGACCTAACCCCTGGACGCCACATTGCCCCGTCCCTAGCGGACACGGCACCCCGACTGGCCACATCCTGGCGGGAGTTCACCGGGCTCACCGCGAACGTGAACAAGTCGGCCAGGCTGCTCGCGGCGCTCGACCTCGCCGCGGCCGAGGCGGACACACCGACGGCGACCACAGTCGCCGAGCTCGCCCGGGCCGGGGCGCTCACCCTGCGCGGCGGCCAGCAGCCGCCGGAGGAATCGATCCACGCCGGCCCGCCGTCCGACGACGGCCTCCCCCTCCTCACCGTCCCCGATCTTCTGGTGGACGGCGAACCCCGCAGCTGGCTCGCTCCCGGCACCGCGGCGGTCGGCGAGGCCGTGATCGCCGAACCCGGGGACATCGTGGTGGTGGGCGTCGCCCGTGCCTTCTCCGCCTGGGTCCACGAGGGGCCGCCGACCGCCCTCGGCCCACAACTGCATGCCGTGCGGGTACAGCCCGAACAGCTCGACGCCTGGTTCCTCGCCGGTTCACTGCGTGCTCCCGCCAATGCCCGGCAGGCCGGCACCCACACCACGAACTCCTCCCGCATCGACGTCCGCCGGCTTCAGATCCGCCAGGTTCCCCTCGGAGAACAACGGCGCTACGGAGAGGCGTTCCGCGAACTCATTGCCTTCGAACGGCTGTTGCGCCGCGCGGCCGACCTCGGCACCAGCCTTGCCCGCGACCTTGGCGACGAACTGGCGGCCGGACGCCTGGCCAACCAGGCGTAGCACATCGGCTCGCCCGCATCGGCCGGGGTCACACCTCCCCGCGCCTGGGCTCGGCCAGGCGGGCCGTGAGCTGGGCGTCGACCGCGTGGCATACGGCCTCGACCCGAGCCGCGAGTTCCGGTGGCAGTCCGGCAGCGGTGCGGCCCGCCGCGTCAACCGCCGCGATGGCCGCCTCCAGTTCCCCGAAGGTGAGCCGGCACTCGGCCGTGCGCAGCCGGATCAGCGCGCGATCGGCCCGCTCGGCCGGACCGTCCCCGTGAATGAGATCGCTGTCGACGGCTTGGTAGAGACGGGCCGCAGCGCCGAAGTTGCCGGAGAGGCGGAATCCGTCCGCAGCCCCCTGCCACACGCGACGCACCAGAGGGCGCCGCTCACCCCACTCCTTGCGGACCCGTTCTGTCAGACCGTGCAGCCGGTCGGTCGCGTCGCCCGGCTCACCGGACGCGATCTCCGACTCGGCCTGCGCGCAGAGCTGTTCCACCACACGGGCGTCCAGCCACTCGTCGGCCGGCGCGGACGCGACAGGCAGCGTGAGAGCGACCGGGCGCGGACGAACAGCCCGGTCCCGCGGCCGGCGCAGGGGGGCGGTGGGGTCGGGGTGGGTGCGAGGCCGGGGTTCGGGATCGCCGACCCCCGGGGCGAACGGGTCGAGGACCTCCAGGACCTCGTCAACGGCCGGGCGCTGCTCGGGCTTCTTGGCGAGCATCCGCAGTACGAGATCGTCGATCGGCTCCGCGATGCCCGCGGCGTACGTGCTCGGTGGCAGCGGCTCCTCATTGAGGTGCTTGTCGGTCAAGCCGGACTCCGCGCCGAGCGGGAACGGGGGCCGCCCGGCGAGGAGTTCGTAGAAGATGCAGCCGAAGCAGTAGACATCCGTGCGCGTGGTGGGCTCGCGCTCCAGAAGCTGCTCCGGCGCCAGATAGCCGCGGGTGCCAAGCGTCGAACCGTGCGCCGTGTAACGGGTGGCGTCTACGTGCAGCGGCTTGGCGATGCCGAAGTCGATGAGGACGGCCCACCCCTCTGCATCAATCATGATGTTCGCGGGTTTGAGGTCCCGGTGTACGACCGGGAGCGTGTGTGCGCAGGCCAACGCCCCTGCCACCTGGATGGCGACGGCAACCGCCGTGGCCAGAGGCAGGGGGCTGTGCTCGTCGAGGAAGGTCCGCAGACTCACTCCGGTCACCAGGCGCATGGCGATGTAGGGGACGCCCTGGTGCGATCCGCTCCCGTACAGTTCGGTGATGCCCGGGTGGTCGAGCGCGCCCAGGAGGTTGGCCTCGCGCCGGAACCGGGCGTTTCTGACAGCGAGTTCGGCATCCCGCTCGTACGGGTCGAGGCAGTACAGGTCCTCGGAGTCGTGGCGCAGGAACTTCACAGCCACCTCGCGCCCCCCGGACACCTCTCGAGCACGCCAGACCTGGGCCATCCCGCCCTTGCCCAGAGAGTCCTTCAACTCGTAGCGCCCGTCGACCAGATCACCCACGCCGGGCTTGTATGTATCCGCGTCCACCACTGTGCCCCTTCGCACCACTGCGCATCAGTCCCACCAGCGTATCGTGAAAGGTTCCAGACACGAGCCGTCCATGGACTCAGTTCACAAAGTTGTGCCATGCTCGAGTGGCGCCCGGGCGTCCTCGAACTCCCGTTGCTCTGGGCACCCTCCTGCCCATACCGCCTGCCACGGGGGTCACCATGCAGAACCCACCCGGTGTCACCGGCCACGACTGGTTGATCAGAGCGAGCCCCCGGATGGCCCGGCCCGACGACGCGGCCTGCCCCACCCACCGACGCACCGCGATGCGGCCCCTGCTCGTCGCCGATCCAACCGTGCCGTTCCGGCGGCCACCCCGCGAGGAGTTCGGGTTCGGCCCGCTGTTCACGGCCCTCGACCTGCTGGAACACGACGGATGGTCCGTGGAGCGGGTACGCGAGGAACTCCGGGGCACCCGCGGTCCCTTCCGGGGATGGGGCGCCCCGGTCCACCCCGCCCACTTGGCCTGGACCGCCCACGCCCTGGAGCGCTACGTGGCCGCCCGTACCCGCGAACAGGCAGCCGCCGTTGAGGCCGGACTGCCTGAGACCAGGCCGGTGATGCAGCCATGGACGTGGCGCACTTCCCGCACGGACGCTCCCGACGCCCGTGGCGCCCGGCAGTACGAGCACACTCTCTGGGGCCGCATGTACGCCTCCTCCGACGGAAGGGTGCGCGACCTGTGGCTGCCTTCCATGGGCCGGGCCAAGACCGGCCGCCCCAACGCGGAAATCGGGGCCGTGGCACAGGTGATGGCCTTCGGCGCGCCCACTCCTCGCCGCAAGCAACGCGCCCTGCCTCCGGCCACCGCGACCGAGAAAACCAGCTTGCCCCGATTGGTCCGCGTCTTCGACGTCGGGTGCGCCGACGGGTCCGTGGAGGAGCTGCTCTCCGAAGACCCCGCCGGGTCGAGGCAGCGGTTCAGGGACGACGCTGTGCCTGCCTTCGTCACGGCTGCCACCGGACTCGGCGTGCAGCCCGGGGAGAGTTGTGTCGGCTGCAAGGCCATCGCCGGCTGCACGGCTCTGAAACGCACCCCACGGCTGTGGGGGGGCCGCCCTCCAGCTCTCGCACGTGAACGCCGCTCCGTCTCCGTCTGGGACCTGCGGCTGTACGCCGAGTGCCCCGCCCAGTACCACCTGGTGCGGCGACTGCACCTCAACGACCTCTCGGCCGAGGACCGGGGGGCACGGCGCGGCAGAGCCGTCGACGCCTGGCTCGACGCAGAGCACGCCGAACGCCCGGTGCGCGGCTGCCGGGACCGGGAGATCCCCGAGCCGATGGCGGTGCGGGCCAGGGCCGCACTCGACGACACCTCCGCACGCGAGGCCGCCGGGATGCTCGCGGAACACCGGCTCCTGTGCCCTCTCAACGGACTTGACGCCGACGAGCAGGTTCTCGTACAGCATCGGGTCACGGCCTACGTGCCCGAACTCGACATCGTCGTCCTCGCCGTACCCGACCTGGTGTACACCCACCGCGGCCGGTGGATCTGGCGCGAGACCAAGACGTCGGCCCACCCGCTGTGGGAACGCGACTCTCTGCTCCACACCTATCCCCAACTCGCTCTCGGCGTATTGCTGTTCCACGCGGGCGCGCTCGGCGACGACCCGCGCCGCTCCTGGGTCGAGCTGGAGCACCTACGTGAAGGCCACGGGCAGAGTCGGCTCGAACCTGTCGACCCCGGCCGCGCCGAGAACGTCGACGAAGCCCGGGCCGTCATCGCCGAACTCGCCCAGCCGCTCCTGGACGACACCACCTACGAACCGAGGACCGGACGCCACTGCCACGGCTGTCAGGCCCGGACCTGGTGTCGGCCCGGCACCGCCTACGTCACCGACCATCCGCGCCCGCCGAGCCCCGACACGCTGACCTCGCCCCAAGGAGACGCCACGCCCCATGCCTGACCAACAGCTCGTACCAGACTGGCTGTCCAACCCCGATGTCGTCCTCCTGCGGGACGTGGCCACCGCCGTACTGCACCTGGCGGCCGTCGACCGCCTCGACTCCTTCACTCTGCCTTACCCGGCCGGCGCGCAGCGGGCTCTGGATGCCCTGGTACTCCAATGCCTGCGCAACGGCGCCAAGCCCCCGGCAGGGGTGCCCGAGATGATGCGCTGGGCCCGCGCCCGACCCTTGGGCAGCTGGCCCCTAGACCGGCTGCCCACCGACCTGTTCGACACGGCGGACCGGCTGATCGACGAGGATTCCGGAGAGCCCGCGCAGCTCTGCCACGAGCTCGCCGTGCAGGGGTATGGCGACAGCACCGGACGGCAGTACGACCGCCTGGTGATCCACGAGGCCCTGCGCGCCTGCCGGGCCGTGTCGTCACCCGAGTCGTACACGGCCTTCCGTCGCCTCCTAGTGAATCGGCCCGTCCTCACCGAGGCGGACTGGGCCGAGGTGAGCACCGATCTCTTCCTCGACCCCGTGCGCTTCCTCGTCGAGGAGATCTATGCCCCCGTCCCGCTCGGGTTCCGCCGGGACGGCGCGTACCTGTGCTGTCACCGCTGCCTGACCCTGCTCCATCCGGTGTCCGACACCGAATGGTGGTGCGAGCGTGACCAGTGCCGGCACCAAGGTCCCCCACCGCACGGCCGGGAACTCGTCGCGTCCGAGGTGGGCGAGCTGCGTCAACTGCGGAAACCTCTGAGGCAGTTCGTCACCGGGCCCGGACGCGCCGAGGTCTTGCTGGAGGGCGAGCTACGCGACCTGGGCCTCGCCATCGAGATGTGGCCCGGCTTCGACGCGTACGACCTTCGCATCACCTTCCCCGACGGTCACGTGTGGGCCGTCGATGTCAAGGACTGGGCACACCCCGCCTTTCTCGGACGCACCGCCACCGCCGTCCGCCCCGAGCCCCCGTACGACGAGGCCTGTTGGGTGGTGCCCGCATTCCGGGTGCGCGCCCGCCGTGACTACCTGGCCATGTACGCCAAGGAGCGGGGCGCAGGGGCGGGCGGTCTGCGGCTGCTGACGGACGACCAGTTGAAACGGACCGCGCGGATGCGGCTGTCCGGCGAACGCGGGCCGGACACGTCCATCGCGCCCCCGCACACCGTGCCTCCCGCCAGGGAGCACAGCGGGGCACGCACGGCGTCGTCCCGGCCCGGAAGTCAGACGGCGGCGACCGACGGCGCCGGGAAGAAGGGAGCAGACCATGCGTGACCGCAGCAGTTGGTACCAGCCGGTCGTCGCCGCACTGAGGCCTTGGCCCGAAGAGCACGCCGGGACCCGGCCCGCTCTGCTCTGCCAGGTCGAGCTCGCTCTGCGGCTGATGGAGACCGTGGCGCCCGGTCACGCTGCCGACGGGGCGTGGACGCTCCTCGGCGGCTACGGCCTCGCCTTCGCACGGGCCTCAAAGCTCCCCACTGGCACCACCGAACAGGTCGCGCTGGCCGCGGCCCGGCACCTGCTCTGGCCGATGCGCCGCGGCCGGATGTGGCAACAGAGCCTGGACGCCTACCTGGAACTGCCCGAACGGCTGCGCGCGTACCGCGTCCCGGCGGCCGGGGAGCGCGCCCATCGGGTCCCCCTCAAGGTGGCGGCCGACCGCTTCACCACCTACGACGCCGCGCTCACAAACCTCCCCGGCTTCGCCACGAAGGTGCTTCCCCCGGCGGAGGCGGGCGAGCATCGCTTCATGGACCGCCGCCACCGGCGCACTTCCGTCACGGTCCCCGCCGATCTCGTACGGGACCCCTTCCCCGGCCACCCCCTCACCGCCGAACGCCCCGCCGCCGCAGGTTCCCTCGACGTGCCACTCGACGAACTCGCGGATGTTGCACGGTGGATGGACGCGGAGGAGCAGCGGCGCGGGCTCAAGGCGGGGAGCTGGGAGCAGCGTCTCGCCCAACTCGACCTCGACACCCGTACCCCGGACGGGACCGTCTTCGAAGCGGCGTCCGCGCTGCCGCTCGACCGGCTCACCCACCTCGTCGGCATGGTCGGCGCCGGTAAGTCGACCTTGATGACCCTGCTCGCCGTCTGGGCATACCACAACGGCCTGCGCATCACTCTCGTCGTCGGCGACGTGGCCGAACAGCTGACGCTGACCGAGCTGTTCCGCACGCTCGGCTTGAGCGCCGCCCTGGTCCAGGGGGGAACGACGCGGCCCCAGCACACCCAGCGGCTGCACCGCAGACTCGCCGCACGGGGACAGCACTCCCTACTGGCGCACACCGGACCCGTCTTCGCCCACCTCAGCACCGCATGCCCGCTGGACGCCCTGCGCGCACTCGACACGTCCGAGCCGCTGCGCTACACCGACGCGCCATGCGGTGCCCTTCACCCCGCTCGGCGCCAGGACGCCGCCGAGGAGCCCGCGGCCGAGCGCGCGGTACGCGAGCTCGAACGAGCCCGAGGCGCCGCCGACAGGGAGGCCGCCGCGGACGACACCGACACCGACGAGGAGGACCTGGGCACCCCGCACGCCTGCCCGCTGTGGAGCGACTGCCCCCGGCACTCCGCCGCCCGTGACCTCGTGGACGCGCTGATCTGGGTGGCCAACCCGGCCAGTCTCGTCCAGACCGCGGTTCCGCGTCAGCTCAACGCCGAGCGCCTGCGCTATCTGGAGCTGGCCTGCCTGCGCAGCGACATCGTCGTCGTCGACGAGGCCGACCGCGTACAGATGCAGCTCGACCAGATGTTCGCCCCGTCGGCCACGCTCGTCACCACCGGTGTCTCCGACTCTTGGCTCGACCAGCTGCAGACCCATGAGATCGCCGAACTCGCCCGGCAGGGACGGCTGCAGCTCTCCGACCAGGACGTGGAACGGTGGTCCGCCGCCCTGGACGTCGTAGGTTCCGCCGCGGACCGGCTGTACGCCATGCTCATCGACGACGGAGGCCTGCGGGACTGGGCGCAGATCGACTACTTCAGCGCCTGGACCCTCCAGGAGAAGCTGCTGCAAGCCTGGTACCCGCTGACGCGAGGCCAGGCCGCCGGGTGGCCGGACAGCACGAACGAAGGGGATGTCGAGGACGAGAGCGCACTCTACGAGGACGAGGAAGGGCTCGGGGCCGATGGCGACTCCCACATCCCCGACGCACCGTGGGCGCAGCGACGCACCGAGATCACCGGGTTCTTCGACACGTTCCGCGACGATCCGCTCGGCGGACGCGGCCCCTACGGAACTCCCGCCGACGAGCTCACGGCCCTCGCCCACGACGTCCTGCACACCCTCGACGAGAAGCGGACACGACGCCGAGTCCGCGCGCTCCTCGACTCCTTCCTCGTCGGAGCGCCGGGCCCAGAACAGCGCCCCATGTCCGCTGACAAGCGAGGCAAGGAGTCTGCCCCCGAGGACGTACCTCTGACCGAGGAGTGGCGTGAACTCAACGCACGGCGGCTGGAGTTCACCCTCGTCCTCGCCGCCCTGCACCAACGCCTGGACAGGGTGACGTTCCTGTGGCCTCAGGTGGAGGCAGCGCTACGGCTGGACTCCGCGGCCCACGAGCTGACCCGCCGCCCACCCCTCGACTACGCGCCACTGCTGCCCGAAGCGCCCATGGGCAACGTCCTGGGCTTCCAGTATCTAGTGGACGAACGGGCCGCCGCCCGCAACAAGGACGGACACCGCACCGGCACCCTGCGCTTCTTCCGTTGTGCGGGCGTGGGCCGGGAACTGCTCCTGGGTCTTCCCCAGCTCGGCGCCGATCCAAGCCTCGGCAAGGCAGGCCCACACGTGCTGCTGATGTCGGGCACCAGTTGGGCCGGCACCTCTACCCGGGCCCACGTCCTCGTCCCCGTCCACGCCGTGCTGAAACCGCAGCCCAAGGCTCTCGACGCCATCCGGAAGACCGTGTTCCGCACCGAGTTTCTCTACGACGCCGCAGGACAGCCGATCCGGCTCTCCGGCCAGGACCCCGACCAGCGCGAGGACGTCCTGCGCCTGATGATCGACCGGCTCGCCCGATCCCGGAGCGACGGCAATTCCTCCCCTCTCCAGAGCGAACTCGCCCGAATCCCCGACCAGCGCCGCAAACGCGCCCTGCTCCTGGTGGGAAGCTACGCGGAAGCCAAAGTGGCCGCCACCGCCCTGAACGAGATTCCGCGCTGGCGTGGCCGGGTACGCGTCCTGGCCGCCGACGACGCCGAACTGGAGGCCGCCGTCGACGGGACTGCGTCGGCACGAAGCCAGGCGCCGGCCACGGAATCGGGCGCAGGAGCGGTCCGGCGTGGGGACCTCGCGTCCTTCGCCGACGACCCGGACGCCGAACTGCTCGTGGCGCCCCTCCTCGCCGTGGAGCGAGGCCACAACATCCTCACCGCCCCCCAACGGCCCGGCGAGGAGAAGGTGGCGGCGTTCGGGACGGTGTTCTTCCTGGTCCGCCCGCACCCCCGCCCCGACGACCTCTCCCTGGCGGTCTTCGCTATCAACGACTGGGCGACGCGGTTCGTACGCGGTCAACTGAAGCTGCCGGACGAAGGGACGTTCAGCGACATGGTCACCCAGGCGGGGGACCTCAACGCGGCAGGCAGCGCTTTCAGGACCACCGCACGCGGCGTGTGGCGGCACGTACTGTCACGGCCCTACATCTACTCCTCGCTCTCCGATGACGAGAAGAAGTCCTTCGTCTGGGACCAGCTCGTCACCATCTGGCAGGTCATCGGGCGCCTCGTCCGCGGTGGCGTACCCGCCCGCGTCGTGTTCGTCGACGCGGCCTTCGCACCGCAACTCGCCGAGGCACAGGCGCCCTTCACCGGCCAGAACCGGCGTCCACGCCGCGCAGGCGACCCCGGGCTGCTGGTCAAGCTACGGGACGTTCTGGCGCCGTACTTCGCGCACACCGACACGGACACCGGCACCGTCGGGTACGGCGCGCGCACCGATCCCGCCGACGCCGCACTCGTCAAGCTGCTCTACCGCCCGCTGTACGAAGCACTGTGCGCCATGGGGACATCACCCGGCCCGCGATCGGTCGACTGAGGCACGCCAACCACCGCCCTGGGCAGCACTGTTAGCGGGCAACCGCACCCGCCACGTACGGACATCGCAGGGAGAACCGACATGTACAAGAACATCCGCCGATCCGCGTACCACCTGGCCGAGGAGGGCACCCCCTGGACCGAGGACTTCCACGCACTCCCTTTCCCCGAGCACTGGCACGCCGGACTCCTCGAACTGCACAACCACGGGCGGGACGAGGAGAAGCGGCAGCCGACGCTGCCCACCCGCCGACTCGACGGTGTGCTCCAGACCCTCGCCCCCGATGTGATCGTCCGCCCCCGGCCGCGGATCCCCGTGGAACCGGGGCCGCAGGCCGCCGAGGACTTCTGGATGTATGTACCGGCCTCGGCGCCCGACCCCCTCCCGGGCCGTTCCATGCAGCAACTCCTCGACGCCTGGCTGCGTACCCTCGGTCCCAAGGACTCCGCAGAGGATCCCCGGTTCCGCTCGCTGTTGCTCGCGAGCAGCACCGAGCTGAAGCAGAACCTGCCCGAGTGGCAGCCGGTCAGCGGCGTCGAACTCCTCACCACCCCGACCACCCGGGGCGGCACTGCCGCCCCGGAACCGCGCCAGTTCCAACTCGCCACCGACGCCCTGGCACGCCGCATCCTGACCCTCGACCCCTTCCCATTCGAGGGCGGGGAGCTGCGGTTCCGGGCGCTGCCCCGCGGACCTCGCGACCAGGGCGCGGAACTCATGTCGCAGCCCCTGGGCCGGACCGTCAAACGCAAGGAGTGGTGGTTCTCCGTCCTTCTGAACATCTCCCTGCACACCACGCCGTTCGACCCTAGGCCGCGCCTCCACCTGCACTGGGGTGTACGCCGCTGGGCGACCCACCCTCGGACCACCACCAAACGCCTCAACCTGCCCTACCGGGAGGCCACTACCGTCTACCTGCGGCCCACCATCCCCTGGCTGCCCGGCGCACCGGCCACCGAACGCTA
This sequence comes from Streptomyces sp. NPDC026672, assembly GCF_040638185.1. Taxonomy (NCBI): domain Bacteria; kingdom Bacillati; phylum Actinomycetota; class Actinomycetes; order Kitasatosporales; family Streptomycetaceae; genus Streptomyces; species Streptomyces sp. NPDC026672. Next base: position 148,756 of record NZ_JBEZXS010000012.1, on the reverse strand, counting down.
CGCACTGGCACGCCTGCGCCGCGACCGGGCCGCCGACACTTTCATCTGGTCGGAGAACGACACCGCCGGCATCCTGCGCGGACTCAGCCTCGCCGGCAACTTTCCCGACCCCGAACAGCTCCTCACCGAACCGGTCTCCTGGATCGGCGAAGGCCGTGGCGTCCGAGCCGCCGTGGTCCACAGCACCAGGATGGGCAAGCACGAGATCGGCCCCGGCTTCATGCCCAACCAGCGGGCCCAGCTCACCGAATGGGCCGAGCAAGCCCTCCCTGAAACACTGGCCCGGGTACCCGACCTCACGCGCGGACGCGGGAAGGGCATCGGCGCGCCGCAGAACCGGCGGCCCAAGCCCAGGACCGACGAGGCCAAGAAAGCCGAGCTGCTGCGCGAGACCCAGGCACGCCGCGTGGCACTCGCGGCGCAGGCCCGGATCGCCTCCCACGGCCCGGAACAGGCCAGCCAGCCCGTGGTGGAGGCCCGGCTGCTATGGCAGTCGCCCGAGGTACGCAGCGAGGCAGTGAAACAGTTCGCCAAGGCACTGGGCCTCGACGGCGACGGCGGCGCCAGTGCCGCCCACGTCACGGACCGGGACTTCGACGAGGCCACGCCCGGAGCGCCGGTCGTCCTGGAGTGGCGGACGGCGGAGGTCACACTCCGGCTGCACTGCCTGCCCCTCGCCGACGGACTGGGCGACCGGCTCGTGCCCGACGCGGCGGTCAAGGCCAAAGGCGCGGCTCTCGCGGCGGCCGTCGCCGAACGGCGCCGCGCCCTGCGCGCCTGGCTCCGCGCGGACGGCGCGGACCCCTCCCGCCCCGAACTCGCCCTCGTGGAAGTCGCACACCGCAGTACGTTCCGCCCATCGTCGGCTGACCCCAAGTTCGCCATCCGCCTCGGGTGCGCCGACGCAGGCCTGCTGACTCAGTTCGTCGTCACCCCGTCCATCGACCGGCAGATCGACAATGCGGAAAGCCTCGACCACCGCACGTACAGCTCGTGGCTCGACGGACTGCGCCAGCTCGGCGTCCGCGTCCTGCCCCAGCACACCCTCGATGATGATCTTCCGGACTCGTTGCAATACGCGGCGGTGTGGATGGTGAAACGTCGCAAGGACGGCCCGACCCGGTTGCCCAAGCACCTGCCTGTGGCCGTCCTCGTCACCCCGCTCCCGGCCGGGGAAGGCCTCGCAGCCGTACGCGGCTGGGATGACACCGCGGGGGAATGGGTGCCCTATCCGCAGTTCCTCCTCGGTCTGGTGAAACAGGCGGAGATCGACCCCGAAGCGTTCACGGAACCCGAGACTCCAGACGATGACGCACGTCCCGATGCCCCTAGGGTCACCGGCAAGCAGTGGCGCAGCAACCTCGCCCAACAGCGCAGGGAGACTGCGGCATTCCTCCAACGCGTACTGCACTCCCTCCGAGGGCAACCCACCGCGCTGATCACCCACGCTCAGAACAGCCGACTGCACTGGCCATGGCTCCAGGACGGCCAGACCGAGCGCGACCTGACCAAGACCGGCCACGCCCCGGCAGGACGACTGGACGACGAACTGCGCCTCGTACGCGTGCGCGGATGCGGCGGTCGCGAGAGCGCCCAGTGGTGGGGGCTGGCCGACCCGGGCAAGCCCCACGGGCAGCCGGCCGGCTTCTGGGCACAGAAACCCCAGCAGCAGTACGGGGCTTCGGCGCGCGAGCGGGTCTTCTACAGCACCACCGAACGCCCCGGCACCCATGCGATCTCCCCCGCACTCGACCGCCTCGCCACCCGGGTCAACGCAGCGGGCAATCTCACCTCGCAGGCGGGCACCAGCGCCTGGAACCCGACCCTGATGGAGATCGCGGTACTGGGATGCCACGAAGATGACGACTCGGCAGCCCCCGTACTGGAAAAGCCCGACGACCCCGAGGCGCTGGCCCTCGCCATGCACCAGCTCCGCCAGGCCCCGGACTACGCCGCCGCCCTATCTCTCCCCCTCCCCCTCCACCTCGCGGGGTTGGCCCAGGCATACGTCCTCCCGACACTCGCCGACGGCGACCGGACTTCGAACGAGGAGTCGGACACACCTGCTGGAAACAAGAGCCTGGACGACCCAGATCTCGCCGACGCGGCCGGACTGTCCACGACGCCGGACGACGAGGCCGAGACTGCCCACGCCTGACGACGGGATCGACACATATGCAGTGCCCTGACGACGGAGGACCCCGGTATCTCGTCGCCATCGGTCCCCTCGCCACCGGCGCGGTCAGACCGTTCTGCTCGCTCATCCCATTCCAGGGGTCGAACCTGCAACCGCTCACTCGACAGCACATCTGACAAGCCAAGTCACACCCTGCCGACCGTTCCCGCATCTCATAACCGTTGCACAGTCACGCCGGAACTCTTGGGAATGGGCAGGTAGAAGCGGGAACCCCTTTTCAACAAAGACATCCCTGACCTGGGCAAACTCCCAGGTTAGGGCCATGAGGCAGACGAGTCGGGCTGTACGCCGGGTTCTGTGTCCCGGGTCCTCGCGGACGTCGGGGTGACGGCCATCCATCTAGGGCCGGCGTTGCCGTCGGCCTCGTGCGGTCTACCCGCGGACTCGGGCGGGCAGCCCTCGGACGTCCGCGCAGAGCGCGCTTCACGGCGCGCTCCTTTTGACCTTGCTCCAGGTGGGGTTTACCTAGCTGCCCAGGTCACCCTGGGCACTGGTGGTCTCTTACACCACCGTTTCACCCTTACCGAGGACCGAGGTCCCCGGCGGTCTGTTTTCTGTGGCACTGTCCCGCGGGTCACCCCGGGTGGCCGTTAGCCACCACCCTGCCCTGTGGAGCCCGGACGTTCCTCGGGAAGCCCCCGTCAAGGGACTCCACGCGGCCGCCCGCCCGGCTCGTCTGCCGTGTCGACCATGTTACCGGGCCCCGGCCGCCTCCCCGGCCGCCTCCCCGTCCGACCCGGGCAGACCCTCCAGGCCGGGCAGACCCTCCAGGCCGGACAGTCCCTCCGGGACGGGCAGACCCTCCGGGACGGGCAGACCCTCCGGGACGGGCAGACCCTCCGGGGCGGGAAGACCCTCCGGGGCGGGCAAGCCGGTCTGGGTTGTCACCGGGTCAAGCCCTGTCGGTTCCTGCGCGGCGCCGCCGCTCGTCGCCCCCGTGGCCAACACCGACCCCGCCAGAATCAGGGCGAACGCCGCCGCCACCCCCGTCGTGAACGGCTCGTCCAGGAACAGGGCGCCCGCCGCCACCGCCACCGCAGGGTTGACGTACGTGATCACCGTCGCCCTGGTCGGGCCCGCCTCCTTGATGAGTTCCAGGAAGGCCACGAAGGCGACCGCCGTGCAGATCACGCCCAGGCCGGCCAGGGCCACGAGCACCGACGCGGACGGGGTGTGCGACGGCCAGGTCAGCGCCGCCGCGGGGGCGTAGACCACGGCGGCCAGCGCCAGGCAGGGGGCCGTCAGGTGCAGGGACGGCACGTCCTTCAGGCGGCGGGCCGCGATCAGGGGCGCCGTGGCATAACCGATCACCGTCAGCAGCACCTCGCCGAGGGAGCGCGCGTCGCCGCCGGTCAGATGGGGCACCGTGAGCACGCCGACGCCCGCGAGGCCCAGCGAGAGGCCCGTGGTCCGCCGTACCCCCAGCCGTTCCGTGTCACCGAAGAAGCGGGACACCGCCACGCCCACGATCGGCACCCCGGCGATCAGCAGCCCCGCCGTCGAGCTGGACAGATGGCGTTCGGCGTCGGTCAGGGTGAACCAGGGGCCGATGATCTCGATGCACGCGAAGGCCAGCATGGGCCGCCAGTGGGCGCGTACGGTCCGGGCCAGGCCGCCCTGGCGGAGGGCGAACGGGAGCAGCAGCAGCGCGCCGAGTGCGCAGCGGGTGAACACCACCATGGACGGGGACACCGCGTCCACCGCCACTTTGATCATCAGGTAGGGGATGCCCCAGACCACTCCCATCAGGGAGAACAGAAACCAGCCGCGTGCAGTCATACGGGGAGTCTGGCGCCCTCACCACCTGCCGTCTTGAACGCTGTTGCGGTACGCCGCCGGGGTCACCCCGAGCACCCGCCGGAACCAGCGCGTCAGGTGCGCCTGGTCGGCGAAGCCCACGAGCTGCGCCACCTCGGCGGGGCGCAGCCCGGACTCCAGCAGGGTGCGCGCCCGGTTGACACGGTGCTGGGCGAGCCAGGCGTACGGCGGTACGCCCATGGTCGTACGGAAGGCGCGCAGCAGCTGGTAGCGGGACATGCCGAGGTCGGCGGCGAGGGAGGCGAGCGACGGCGGGGCGGTGAGTTCGTCGGCGAGGCGGTCGCGGACGGTGCGGGCGACGCGGTCGGCGCCGGGGATGCCGTCGGCTGCCGCGCGGGAGGTGGAGTGGCGCCGGGTGAGGGCCGTGAGCAGCCACGGCAGCCGGCACTCGGCCTCCAACGGGTCGGGGCGGACGCTGAGTTCGGCGTGGGCGCGCTGGAAGGCGACGGCGAGTTCGGGGTCGTCGAGCAGGGGTTCGCGGAAGTGCGGACGGCCGCCGAGGGCGCCGTCGGCGAGGAGTGCGGGGTCGGCGTACAGGGCGCGGTATGCGTAGCCGCCGGTGGGGGTGGCGGGGCCGCCGGTGTGCATCTCGCCGGGGGCGAGGACGACGACGGAGCCGGGGCCGGTACGGACGGTGCCGCCGCGGTAGTCGATGATCTCGGTGCCCCCGACGCAGACGCCGATGGTGTACTCCTCGTGCGCGTGCGGGGCGTAGACGTGCTTGTCGAAGCGGGCCGTGAGCAGGTCGAGGGGTGGGCCGCACAGGCCGAGCCGTGCTCTTGTCCACCGTGCCGTCTCCGCCATGCCCGCTCCCCGTGCCCGCTCACCGCCGCTCCCACAGGGTGCAACGCCCGCAGGGCCGGTTCCATGCCGCGGGTCGGGTGTCGCGCCTGGCGCCGTACGCTGGCGCGCAGGTCCTAGTGAAGGAGTTCGTGTTGCTGGTGCTGCTGCCGCCCTCCGAAGGCAAGGCGTCGTCGGGGCGCGGCGCCCCGTTGAAGGCGGAGTCGCTGTCGCTGCCGGGGCTGGGCGCCGCGCGGGAGGCCGTGCTCGACGAGCTGGTGGAGCTGTGCGCGGCGGACGAGGAGAAGGCGCGCGAGGTGCTCGGGCTGAGCGAGGGGCTGCGGGGTGAGGTCGCGAAGAACGCCGGGCTGCGGACGGCGGGGGCGCGGCCGGCCGGGGAGATCTACACGGGGGTGCTGTACGACGCGCTGGACCTGGCCTCCCTCGACACGGCGGCCAAGCGGCGGGCGGGCCGGTCGCTGCTGGTGTTCTCGGGGCTGTGGGGCGCGGTGCGGGTGACGGACCGGATTCCGTCGTACCGCTGCTCGATGGGGGTGAAGCTGCCGGGGCTCGGGGCGCTGGGGGCGCACTGGCGGGCGCCGATGGCCGCGGTGCTGCCGGAGGCGGCGGGCGCGGGGCTGGTCCTCGATCTGCGGTCGGCGGCGTACGCGGCGGCGTGGAAGCCGAAGGGGGAGGTCGCGGGGCGTACGGCGTCGGTACGGGTGCTGCACGCGCCGACCGGCAAGGTGGTCAGCCACTTCAACAAGGCGACGAAGGGGCGGATCGTACGGAGCCTGTTGTCGTCGGGGGTGGTGCCGGAGGATCCGGCGCGGCTGGTGGAGGCGCTGCGGGACCTGGGGTACGTCGTGGAGGCCACGGCTCCCTCGAAGGCGGGGCAGGCGTGGGCGCTGGACGTGCTGGTGACCGAGGTCCACTGAGCGCCGACACGGGGCGGGCCCCTGAGCCGTACGGCGAGCGTATTGCAGCATGCGCAACGCCCTTTGCGCAGGGTGCGGGTGGCGGGCAGGATGAGGGGCATGCCCGCCGCTGCCTCCGTGCTGGATCTCGCGCCCGTCGTCCCCGTCGTGGTGATCGAGGACGCCGCCGACGCCGTACCGCTCGCGCGGGCGCTGGTGGCGGGCGGGCTGCCCGCCATCGAGGTCACGCTGCGCACGCCCGCCGCGCTGGACGCGATCCGGGCGGTGGCCGCCGAGGTGCCGGACGCCGTGGTCGGGGCCGGGACGGTACTCACCCCTGAGCAGGTGGGCCTGGCCGTGGCGGCGGGGGCGCGGTTCCTGGTGAGCCCCGGCTGGACGGACGGGCTGCTGACGGCGATGCGGGCGTCGGGGGTGCCGTGTCTGCCGGGGGTGTCGACCACGTCGGAGGTCGTGGCGCTGCTGGAACGCGGGGTGCGGGAGATGAAGTTCTTCCCCGCGCAGGCGGCGGGCGGCACGGCGTATCTGAGGTCGCTGGCGGGGCCGCTGCCGCAGGCGCGGTTCTGCCCGACCGGTGGCATCGGTCCGGCGAACGCGGCGGAGTACCTCGCCCTGCCCAACGTCGGCTGCGTGGGCGGGACGTGGATGCTCCCCCCGGACGCCCTCGCCGCCCGCGACTGGCCCCGGGTGGAGACCCTGGCGCGGGAGGCGGCAGCCCTGCGAACGAGGGCCTAGCGGCCGGCCGACGCCCGGTGGGTGCCGTGCGGTACCGGTCAGCGGACGTTCGGCATGCCGGCCGGCGAAGGCGGGACAGGCCGGTCGGCGGGAGCGGGACGCGCCGCTCAGCACAGGCAGGAAGCGCCGATCAGCAAACGCGGAACCTGCCGACCGGCGGAAACATGACACGCCACCCAGCACAAGCGGGACGCGCCGGTCGGCGGAAGTCGGACGCGCCGGCCATGAGCAGACGGGGCGCGTCGATCAGCAAACGCGGAGCCTGCCGGCCAGCGAGCGTAAGACCTGTCAGCCGGCCGAGCGGAGCGTCTTCGTCACCGCAAGTGGGACGTGTCGTTGAAGAGGCGGACGCTGGCGTTGCCGTCCGCGTAGTAGGACACCGCCGACAGCGAGGCCGCGGAGAGTTCCATGCGGAACAGGGACTCCGGCGGGGCGCCGAGGGCGAGGCGGACGAAGGTCTTGATCGGGGTGACGTGGGTGACCAGCAGGACCGTGCGGCCCGCGTACGCCGCGACCAGCTTGTCGCGGGTGGCGGCGATGCGGACGCCGGTCGCCGCGAAGCTCTCGCCGCCGCCGGTCGGTTCGGCGTCCGGGTCGGCGAGCCAGGCGTCGAGGTCGTCCGGGTGGCGCTCGCGCACCTCGCCGAAGGTCAGCCCCTCCCAGGCACCGAAGTCCGTCTCACGCAGGCCGTCGTCGATCGTCACGTCCAGGCCCAGGTGGGCGCCGACGATGCCCGCGGTCTCGCGGGTACGGGTCAGGGGGGAGGCGATGACGTGCTGCACGGTGCCGCGCCGGGCGAGCGCGCGCCCGGCCCGCTCGGCCTGGTCGCGCCCCACGTCCGACAGCGCGGGATCGGTGCCCCCGCTGCCCGAGAACCGCTTCTGCGGAGTCAGCGGCGTCTCGCCGTGCCGCAGCAGCACAAAGGTGGCGGGCGCCCCGAGGTCGGCGGACCCGGACCACCCCGTGGAGGCGGCGGCCCGCTCCCGCGGCTCGGCGGCCGCCCGAGCCACCCGCGCGTCACCGACACCGGACACGGACGCCTCCGCCCGACCGGTACCCCCCACCGAAGCCATGTCCTCCGCCCCTTCCGGGGCGTCGCCCCGACCCGTCGCGGCCGCGACACCGCGCGCCGCCCGTACGTCCGCACCGGCCCGAGGCGGCGCCTCACCGGCCGTCCCCGCCCGGGGAACCCCGTTCTCCACCGACCACAGCTCCCCCCTGCTGCCCGCGTCCATCGCCTCGTTGGCCAGGTGGTCGGCGTGCTTGTTGCGGTCGCGGGGGATCCACTCGTACGTGACGGAGGTCGGCGGGAAGACACGGCTCGCCTCCGCCGCCAGGGGCTTCATGTCGGGGTGCTTGATCTTCCAGCGGCCCGACATCTGCTCGACGACGAGCTTGGAGTCCATGCGCACCCGCACGGTGGCCGTCGGATCGAGGTCGTGCGCGGCGCGCAGCCCGGCGATCAGCCCCCGGTACTCGGCGACGTTGTTCGTGGCGACGCCGATGTACTCGGCCGCCTCCGCCACGACCTGCCCCGACGCCGCCTCCAGGACGACGGCGCCGTACCCCGCCGGTCCCGGGTTGCCCCGTGAGCCGCCGTCCGCCTCGACGATGAACTCCCGCACGCCCGCACGCCCTTCCGCAGCTCCGGCTACAGTCCCGACTCGGCCGTGCGCACCAGGATGCGACGGCAGTTCTCGCACCGCACCACCGTGTCCGGCGCGGCCTTGCGGATCTCGTTGATGTCGGTGATGGCCAGCTCCTGGCGGCAGCCCTGGCAGGTGCGCTGGTACAGCTTCGCCGCGCCGATGCCGCCCTGCTGCTCGCGCAGCTTGTCGTACAGCTTGAGCAGGTCCGCGGGTACGGACGCGGCCACGACCTCGCGCTCCTTGGTGACCGAGCCCGCCTCGCGGTCGATCTCCGCGAACGCGCCGTCCCGGCGCCCGGTCGCGTCGTCGACCTTGCCCTGCACCGACCCGACCCGCTCGGTCAGTTCGGCGACCCGCTCCTGCGCGGCCTCCCGGCGCTCCATGACCTCCAGGACGACGTCCTCCAGGTCGCCCTGGCGCTTGGCGAGGGAGACGATCTCCCGCTGGAGGTTCTCCAGGTCCTTCGGGGAGGTGACCGCGCCGGAGTCGAGGCGCTGCTGGTCGCGGGCGGCACGCCGGCGCACCTGGTCCACGTCCTGCTCGGCCTTGGTCTGCTCGCGGGCGCAGTCGCTCTCCTCGGTCTGCGCGGCCACGAGCAGGTCGCGCAGCTGGGTGGCGTCCTTGTTCAGCGACTCGATCTCGGCGTGCTCGGGCAGCGACTTCCGCTTGTGCGCCAGCTGCTGGAGGCGGACGTCGAGGGCCTGGACGTCGAGGAGTCGGATCTGGTCGGCGGGCGCGGCGTTCAGTTGGGGGCTCCAGGGGTGTGCGATTCCGAGGGGGCGCGTGAAGCGCTCCTTGTGAGGGCGGTGGCGGGCGACGGGCGGGCGGACGCCGCGTGGGTGGTCCAGGGGTCGGTGACCGTCGTCGAGATGTGGACGCGCAGGTCCCATCCGTTGCGGTCGGAGATTTCGTCGAGCTGGGCTGCGGCCAGCTCGCACCAGGGCCACTCGGTGGCCCAGTGCGCCGCGTCGAGCAGCGCGAGGGGACTGTGGTGGACGGCCTCGGAGGCCGGGTGGTGGCGCAGGTCGGCGGTGAGGAAGGCGTCCACGCCGGCGGCGCGCACCTGGTCGAAGAGGCTGTCGCCGGAGCCGCCGCTGACCGCGACCGTGCGCACGGTCGCGTCCGGGTCGCCCGCGACGCGCACGCCCTGTGCGGTGGCGGGCAGCCGCTCGGCGGCGCGGGCGGCCAGTTCGCGCACGGTGACCGGGTGGTCGAGGGCGCAGATCCGGCCGAGGCCGCGGCGGCCCGAGGGGTCGGTGGGGTCGGGCACGAGGGGGCCCACGACCCGCAGGTCCAGGGCGCCGGCGAGCGCGTCGCTGACGCCCGGGTCGGCCGTGTCGGCGTTGGTGTGGGCGACGTGCAGCGCGATGTCGTGCTTGATCAGCGTGTGCACGACGCGGCCCTTGAAGGTGGACGCCGCGACCGTGGTCGTCCCGCGCAGATAGAGCGGGTGGTGGGTGACCAGCAGGTCGGCGCCCAGTTCCACGGCCTCGTCGACGACGTCCCGCACGGGGTCCACGGCGAACAGGACGCGGGAGACCTCCTGGTCGGGGTCGCCCGTGACGGTGCCGACCGCGTCCCAGGACTCGGCCCGTTCGGCGGGCCACAGGGTCTCCAGCACGGTGATGACTTCAGAGAGACGGGGCACGGGGAAAAGGCTACCTGGCCGTCCTGCGCGGACCTACCGGCTCTGCCCGGAAGGCCCCCGCCCAGCACATTCGCCCCGGTTTCCTCAGGCGAACCGCGGCGTGGACACCCTTATGTGTGAAGCGGCCGCAGGCCGGTCCCCCGCCTGTGCGTACGAAAACTAGGTTCGTCGCAGGAGGTGACCGAACGATGACGGCCTGTGCGATCGAGCCCTCGGCTGCCGGTGCGGACCAGAGGGCGCAAGAGGTGCGGGGAGCGCAGGGGGCACAGGGGGCGCGGGAGGTGCGGGAGCGGCCCGCGCCGGCCTGCACCATCACGGCGGACGGCGCCTACGCCGCCCGGCTCGCGGTGGCCGGCGGCTCCTGGTTCCCGGAGCGCTGGACCCTGGACGGCCCCGAGCCGTACGCCGTGTCGCTGCCCGGCAACCAGCCGGAGGAGCCCGGCACCGGACTCCAGCCGATGGGGGACGGCCGTGTCCTCATCCACCGGCTGGTGGACGGGCGGCACGCCTTCTTGCTGCTGTACCCGACCGGTCCCGGCACCGGTGAGCTGCCGCTGGGCGCGGTGGAGTGCCCGGACCCGGCGACCCGGCTGCGGCTGCTGCCGCCCGCGCCGTGCGGGCGCCGGGCGTACGCCGTCGCCGTCGGCGCCCGGTCCACGGCGCTGTGGCTGGTGGCCGGCGGCGGCTTCGGGCCCGAACTGCTCGCGGAGGTCCCCGGGCGCTGCTCGGGCGGGGCGTGGCTGGACCGGAGGGGGCGGATGCTGGCCCTGGACCGGGAGGCGGGCGGGCGCACCAAGGCGGTCGTGGTGGATCTGGAGCGGGGCGGCGAGGTGTCCCCGCTGCTCCAGATCTCGGCCGACAGCGACGACCGGCTGCTGCTCGCGGACCCGGACAGCGGACTGCTGCTGATCGCCTCGGACGCGCCCAGTCCCGGGCAGGAACGATTGGGCTGGGGTGTGCTGGGCAGCACGCTGCCGGTCCGCTTCCCGGAGTGCCTGCGGGTTCCGGAGTGCGTGGTGACGCCGTTCGCGATCCAGCCGGGGCAGGTGCTGACGCCGGAGCACTGCGGGGTGGCGCTGCGCGTGGACGGCGCGTTCGGCACCTGGGTGGCGGTGTGGCGTCCGGCAGGGCGGCGATTGCAGCACCTTCCGGCGCCGCGGGGCTGGCTCACCGGGTCCGGGCTGTGGACGGCGGACGGGACGCTGCGGCTGCCGTACGCCACGGCGGAGGAGCCGTGCGGGGTGGCGCGGCCGGTGCTGCCGCGGGCCGCGGCGCGGGAGGCGCGGCCCGAACCGGAGGGGCCGGAGTACCTGGACGCCGAAGGGACCGGCGTAGGGACCGCCGAAGGGATCCCCGAGGCTGCCGCCGGAGGGGAACCGGAGCCTCGGGAGCCGGTCGTGGTGCGTCCTGTGCCCTTGCAGCAAGCGCCCCTGGCACGTCTTGTAACGAAGTAGTGCCGGTTGGCGAGGGCTCCTGGAAACGGCCCGAGGGGACTTGGTTACACTCTTCCGGCTGTCAGAAGGATCATGTCGACGGGGTGAGTAGTTCCGATGAGCGACACCAGTACAACGCAGCCGCTGTCCACCGGCTCCCAGGAGCCTGACGGACACGGCAAGCACCGGGGTCCGGTCTCGGGCCAGGACGGCGAGACGGCCCCCCGCGGCCGCCACCGCCGGCCGGAACAGGCCGAGGCCGCGGCCTGACGGGTACGCGAGAAGAAGGAGGGGGCCGCCCGACCGGGGCGGCCCCCTTTTCCATGCCCGCAACGCTCACCCGACCCGCACCACCGTGTCCGTGAGCACCGGCGCCCCCGCCCGTTCGACGGCGCTCACCTCGGCCCGCACCACGTCCGCGCCGCCCCGCCCGCGCCACATGCGCACCCGCAGCGTCTCCCCCGGGTACACCACCCCGGCGAACCGGGCGTCGTACGACCGCACCCGCTCCGTGTCGCCGTCGAGCAGGGTGTCGACCACGGCCTTCAGCGTGATGCCGTACGTGCACAGCCCGTGCAGCACGGGACGGTCGAACCCGGCGCCGCGGGCGAAGCCGGGGTCGGCGTGCAGCGGGTTGGTGTCGCCGGTGAGCCGGTAGAGCAGGGCCTGGTCCTCGCGGACGGCGCGCTCGACGACCGCGTCGGGTTCCCCGGCGGGCGGTGCGGGGCGGGCGAGGGGCCCGCGGTCGCCGCCCGGGGCGCCCTCGCCGCGTACGAAGATCCGCGCCTCGTCGGTCCACAACGGGCCGTCGGCGTCGGCGACTTCCGTGCGCAGGACGAGCAGGGCCGCGCCGCCCTTGTCGTGCACCGCGGTGATCCGCCCGGTCGCCGTGGCGCGGCCCCGCGCCGGGAGGGGACGGTGGATCTCCAGCGACTGGCCGCCGTGCAGCACCGCGGCGAGGTCGACGTCGACGCCGGGTACGGACAGACCGCGGATGACGCCGGGCGGGCCGCCGCCGGCCACGGTGGCGAAGCTCGGCAGCACCCGCAGCCGGGTCTCCAGCGTGTAGCGCAGTTCGCCGGGGTCGGTGGCGGGGCGGCCTGCGCCGATGCCGAGGTGGTAGAGCCGTACGTCCCGGTCGTCCCAGACGATCTCCGTGACGAGGGGCGGGGCGGCGAGGGCGGTGGCTGCGTCAATGGGCACACCCCGTTGTAACCGATCGCGCCCCGCCCCCGACCGATCGCGGCCCGCCCCTGACCGATCGCGCCCCCACCGGTGACATTTGTACTGTCCGGGTCCGTACAACCGCCTCTGCCGTGCGTGCTCCCCCGGCCCCTACCGTCGTAGACATGACACAGACGGAACACCCCGCCGTGTCCTTCACGGGGGCGGTCAAGACGTACGGCGCGGTGCGCGCCGTCGACGGCATCGATCTGGAGATCCGGCGCGGCGAGACCGTCGCGCTGCTCGGCCGCAACGGCGCGGGCAAGTCCACGACCATCTCGCTGCTGCTCGGTCTGCGCGAGCCCGACGCGGGCCGGGTCGAGCTGTTCGGCGCCGAGCCCGGCCGGTCGGTACGGGCCGGCCGGGTGGGCGCGATGCTCCAGGAGGCGCGGGCCGTGCCCCGGGTCACCGTCGGGGAGCTGGTGGGCTTCGTCGCCTCCCGCTACCCGGAGCCGATGCCGGTGGAGCGGGCCCTGGAACTGGCCGGGATCACCGATCTGACCGAGCGGCGGGTGACCCGGCTGTCGGGCGGGCAGCTCCAGCGGGTGCGGTTCGCGATGGCGCTCGCCGGCAATCCCGCGCTGCTGGTCCTGGACGAGCCGACCGCCGCGCTGGACGTGGAGGCGCGGCACGCGTTCTGGGCGTCGATGCGCTCCTACGCCAGCCGCGGCCACACCGTGCTGTTCTCCACGCACTACCTGGAGGAGGCCGACGTGTACGCCGACCGGATCGTGGTGATCGACCGGGGCCGGGTCGTCGCGGACGGCACGGGCGAGGAGCTGCGCCGGGCGGCGGGCGGCAACCTGGTCTCCCTCGACCTGGCGGGACGGGACCCCGACGGCCTCGCCCTGCTGCCCGGTGTGCGGTCGCTGGAGGTGCGCGGGGACCGGGCGCTGCTGCGCACGGACGACTCCGACGCGACCGTGATGGCCCTGGCCGGGCTGAACGCGGTCCGGGGCCTGGAGGTCGCGCTGGCCTCCCTCGACGACGCGTTCCTCGCGCTGACCTCGCACGAGGCGCCGCCCGGCGGCGAGCCGCTGGAATCCGGTACCGACTCGCTGGAAGCGGAGGCCGTGTGATGTGGGACTACCTGAGGCTCGAAGTGCGCCGGACGCTGCGCGACACCGGGTACGTGGTGGGCGGGGTCGCGATGCCGGTGATGATGTACGTGCTGTTCACCAACATCGGGACGACCGACGCGGACTGGCGGACCGCCTCCATGATCGGCATGGCGGCCTACGGCGCGGTCGGCTCCGCCCTGAACACCGGCGGCGCGGTCGCCGAGGACCGGGCGGTGGGCTGGCTGCGGCAGCTCAGGGTGACGCCGATGACACCGCGCGAGGTGGTGGCCGGGCGGGCGCTGACCGGCGCGGTGACGGTGGTGCCGGCGATCGTGGCGGTGCTCCTGGCGGGCGGGCTGCTCAACGGGGTGCGGCTGGACGTCTGGCAGTGGGTGGTGATCGCGCTGCTGCTGTGGCTGGGCTCGATCCCCTTCACCCTGCTCGGCCTGGGCAACGGCTACCGGCTGACCGGCCCGGCGACCGGGGTGGCGAACATGGTGTGCAACCTGGGGCTCGCGGTGGTGGGCGGGCTGTGGTTCCCCGTCACGCTGTTCCCCGAGTGGCTGCGCACGGTGTCGGCGTACACCCCCACCAACCGTTTCTCCCAGCTCGGCACCGCGGTCGCGGACGGGCACGCGCCGACGGCCGGGGCGCTGCTGGTGCTGGCCGTGTGGGTGCTGGCGTTCGGCGCCTACGCCGTAGTCTCGTACCGCCGTGGCGCGGACGACATCTGACCCCGGGGGGCGTTGGGCATGAGGTGGTGGCGGAGGATCTCCTGCCGACTGGGCGCGTTGCGGCTGGCGCGGCTGCGGTGGCAGGAGGACATGGACCGGTTCCGGGCCGCGCAGCAGGACGCCGGGTGGACCGGGGAGCCGGGCGGGGTGATGCCCGAGCACCCGGGTCCGCCGCCCACCGGTTTCTCGCTGTTGCCGTGGCTCCTGATGGGGCTGGGCTCGCTGTCCAACCTGCTCCAGGGGGAGGCGGCCAACCCGTGGGTGGGCGGGCTCGGTCTGCTCGTCTTCAACTCGCTGTACGTGTACGTGGTGTTCCGGGCGTTCGACCGCGAGAAGCGGCGGAACGCGAGCACGCGGGCGGCGCTGGTGCTGATGGGGCTGGTGACCTGTGCGCTGGCCATCGGGTACGGCGGCAACTGGCTGTTGTTCTTCCCGCTGTTGGGGCTGGCGGCCGGGGCGGTGCTGCGGGGGCCGCGGCTGGGGCGGTTCGGGCTGGCGCTGACCGCGGTCGCGGGGGTGGTGTCGGGGGTGCGGGACGGCTGGAACGCGGTGAACATCGCGTACAGCACGTTCCTGGCGACGATGGTGACCGCGGCGATCCTCTCCCTGTCCGAGGCGGTGCGGGAGTTGCGGGCCGCACGGGAGGAACTGGCCCGGCGGGCGGTGGAGAAGGAGCGGCTGCGGTTCTCGCGGGACCTGCACGACCTGCTCGGCCACACGCTCTCGGTGATCGTGGTGAAGTCGGAGGCGGCGCGGCGACTGGCGGGGCGGGACCTGGACGCGGCGCTCGCGCAGATCGGGGACATCGAGTCCGTGGGGCGGCAGGCGCTGACCGAGATCCGGGAGGCGGTGACCGGGTACCGGGAGGGGAGCCTCGCGACGGAGCTGGAACGGGCCGCGTCCGCGCTGTCCGCGGCGCGGGTGGAGCCGGTGGTGAAGCAGTCCGGGACGCCGCTCGCGCCGCAGACGGAGGCGCTGCTGGGGTGGGTGGTGCGCGAGGCGGTGACCAATGTGGTCCGGCACAGCGACGCCACGCGCTGCGAGATCACCGTGGAGGGGAGCGCGGGGCGCGTACGGCTCACGGTGAACGACAACGGTACGGGCGCGGTGGTCACCGAGCCACGGGAGGGCATCGGCGGCACCGGTCTCAAGGGCCTCACCGAACGCCTCGCGACGGCGGGCGGCTCCCTGCACGCCGCGCGCGGCCGCTCCGGCTTCACGGTGACGGCGGAACTCCCCGTGGAACCGACGGGTTCCCCGCTGGACCCCACCCCGTCGGCTCCGGTCACGTCGTAGGGACAGCGCCGTAGGAATCACGCCGCAGGAATCACACCGTGGAGATCACGCCGTAGAGATCACGTCGCAGGAATCACGGCCTGGGGACCGCCCCGCGGTCACTACCCTTGGGGCGTGACGAACATCAGGGTGCTGCTCGCCGAGGACCAGGGGATGATGCGGGGGGCGCTGGCCCTGTTGCTGGGGCTGGAGGCGGACATCGAAGTCGTCGCCCAGGTCGCCGCGGGCGACGCCATCGTGGACGCCGCGCTGACCCACCGGCCGGACGTCGCCCTCCTGGACATCGAACTGCCCGGCAGGAGCGGTCTGGACGCGGCGGCCGAGCTGCGCGAGCGGGTGCCCGGCTGCCGTGTGCTGATCCTCACCACCTTCGGCCGCCCCGGCTATCTGCGCCGGGCCATGGAGGCGGGCGCCGCCGGCTTCCTGGTCAAGGACGGCCCGGTGGAGGACCTCGCCGTGTCGATCCGCCGCGTCCTCGCCGGGGAGACGGTCATCGACCCGGCGCTGGCCGCCGCCGCGCTGAGCGCCGGTCCCAGCCCGCTCACCGCCCGCGAGTGCGACGTGCTGAAGGCGTCCGTGGACGGGGCGACGGTCGCCGACATCGCCGCGAAGCTGCACCTGTCGGAGTCCACCGTCCGCAACTACCTGTCCTCCGCCATCGGCAAGACGGGCACCCGCAACCGGATGGAAGCGATGCGGGAGGCCAGGCAGCAGGGCTGGCTCTGAACCTGACGGGTGATCAGATCTTCATGGGAAGGTCAAGGATTCGTTAGCGGCTCGAAGCAACGGAATAGTTGCCTGTGCATACGAGGTTGAGCCAGTACTCGCCCGCGCGGATCATCGACCACCTTCTTCTTCCGGCCCGGAGGCCATTCCCCATGACGCACACGACCGACCAGCCCACCCGGAGAGCGAGCGGCGCCCTCGTGCCCGTGCTCGCCTTCGCGGGCATCGTGGTCGCGGTGATGCAGACCCTGCTCGTCCCGGTCATCAAGGATCTGCCGCAGCTGCTCGGCACCGAGCCCAGCAACGCCACCTGGGTCCTGACGTCCACGCTGCTGTCGGGAGCCGTGGCCACCCCCATCATGGGCCGCCTCGGCGACCTGTACGGCAAGCGGCGCATGCTGATACTCAGCCTCGCCGTCATGGTGGTCGGCGCGCTGATCAGCGCCTTCACAAGTGCGTTGCTCGTCATGATCCTGGGCCGTACGCTCCAGGGCTTCGCGATGGGCGCCATCCCGCTCGGCATCGGCCTGATGCGCGACATGCTCCCGCGCGAGCGGCTCGGCTCCGCAATGGCCCTGATGAGCTCCTCGATCGGCGTCGGCGGCGGTCTCGCGCTGCCCGCCGCCGCCCTGGTCGCGCAGCACGCGGACTGGCACGCCCTGTTCTACGGCGCCGCCGGCCTCGGTGTGCTGTCCATCGTCCTGACCCTCCTCGTCGTACCCGAGTCGCCGACGCGCGCCGAGGGCTCCTTCGACCTGCTGGGCGCGCTCGGGCTGTCCGCCGGTCTGGTCCTGTTCCTGCTGCCGATCACCAAGGGCAGCGACTGGGGCTGGTCCTCCGGCACCACGCTCGGACTGTTCGCCGCGGCCCTGGTCGTCCTGCTGCTGTGGGGCGTGCTGGAGCTGCGCCTGAAGGCCCCGCTGGTCGACCTGCGCACCACCGCCCGCCGCGAGGTGCTGCTCACCAACCTCGCCTCGATCATGGTCGGCGTCTCCTTCTACGTCGTCTCCCTGGTCCTGCCCCAGCTCCTCCAGCTGCCCACCGCCACCGGCTACGGCCTCGGCCAGTCGATGGTCGTCGCCGGTCTGTGCGTGGCCCCGCTGGGTCTGACGATGATGTTCACGGCGCCGGTGTACGCGCGGCTGTCGGCCCGCTACGGCCCCCGGGCGACCCTGGTGATCGGCCTGGTCGTCATCGGCATCGGCTACGGCGGCGGGCTGCGCCTGATGGACGCCGCCTGGCAGACGGTCCTCACCTCGGTGATCCTCGGCGCGGGCATCGGCCTCGCCTACTCCTCGCTGCCCGCCCTGATCGTCGGCGCGGTGCCCGCGTCGGAGACGGGCGCGGCGAACGGCCTCAACACGCTGATGCGGTCGATCGGTACGTCCGTCTCCAGCGCCGTGATCGGCATGGTGCTGGCGAACACCGCGAACGACGTGGGCGGGGTGGCGGTCCCGACCATGCACGGCTTCCATGTCTCCTTCCTGATCGCGACCGCCGCCGTGGCGGTGGGTCTGGTGCTCGCGCTGTTCCTGCCCCGGCAGAACCGGGCGGCGCAGCACACGCAGCTGCGGGCCAGCAGCGAGGAGGAGGCCGGCATCGCGCACGCCGAGGAGGTGCTGAGCGGGTTCCGGGGCCGCGTCCTGGACGCCGCCGGCGCCCCCGTCGCGCGGGCCAAGGTCACGCTGATCGACCGGCGGGGCCGGCAGGCGGGCGCCACGCTCTCCGGCGAGGACGGCAGCTACGCGCTCGCGGTGCCGACGGAGGGCCCGTACGTGCTCGCGGCGCGGGCCACGGGGCACGGGCCGCACGCCTCGTCGGCGACGCACGCGGGGGACGACCGGGCGGTGGACCTGGACCTGTCGCTGCCGGGCGAGACCGTCACCGCCTGAGCCCTCCCCCGGCTTCCCCTGGCCTCCCCCGGTTCCCCTGGGTCCTCTCGCTTTCTCCCGCCGTCGTGCCTTCCGTACCCCCCGTCGCCCCGTGCGGCGGGGGGTACGGCAGCATGGGCGGCCGAAGCGACGGACGACCGAGGGGAAAGGCGGGCTGCATGGCCGCGGCACCCAAGCCCGAGATCCTGGACGCCTTCACGGCGGCCAAGGGGTTCATGCCCGTGGACGAGGGGCTCGCGCTGTACGCGGCCGCCGTGGAGGCGGCGCGGCTGGGGCTGCCGCTGCTGGAGGTCGGCACGTACTGCGGGCGCTCGACGATCCTGCTCGCGGACGTGGCGCGGCAGGCCGGGGTGACCGCGCTCACCGTGGACCACCACCGGGGCAGCGAGGAGCAGCAGCCGGGCTGGGAGTACCACGATCCGGAGACGGTCGATCCCGAGGTCGGGCTGATGGACACGCTGCCGTCGTTCCGGCGGACGCTGTACCGGGCCGGTCTCGAGGAGCACGTGATCGCGCTGGTCGGGCGCTCCCCGAAGGTCGCGGCGCTGTGGAACACACCGCTCGGCCTGGTCTTCGTGGACGGCGGTCACACCGACGAGCACGCCACGGCCGACTACGAGGGCTGGACCCCCCATCTCGCGGAGGGCGGTCTCCTGGTCGTCCACGACGTCTTCCCCGACCCCCAGGACGAGTTCACGGGCCAGGCCCCGTACCGCGTCTACCTCCGGGCGCTGGCCTCCGGCGCGTACACGGAGCTTCCGCACACGGGGTCGCTGCGCGTGCTGCGCAGAACCGCGGGCCCCGGTGTCGGGGCGGGGTTGGTGTAGGGGGCAGCCGATAGGGTGGGCGCGTGTCGTACGTAGGACCGGACTTTGATCCCCCGCAGGAGCGCCGGCGACGGCGCGGTCCGCTGGTCGTCGCGGTCGCCGCGCTGGTGCCGGGGGCGTTGATCGGCTGGCTCGTGTACCAGGCCGTGGGCGCGCCCGGCGGCTCGGACGACAAGGCCGGTGGCTCCGCCTCCGCCGCGTCGCCGGGCCCCGTCTCCTCCCGTGTCGCCCCGCCGCCCGCGGCCGACTCACCGGGCCCACCGGGCTCCCCCGCCCCTTCGGCCCCGGCCTCCGCCGACGGCGAACCCCTCGCGGGCAAGGTCGTCGTCATCGACCCGGGGCACAACACCGGCAACTACCGGCACACCGCCGAGATCAACCGCAAGGTGGACGTCGGCAACGCCCGCAAGGAGTGCGACACCACGGGCACCGCCACCAACGACGGTTACCCGGAGGCCGAGTTCACGCTCGACGTCGCGCACCGCCTGCGCACGCTCCTGGAGCAGCAGGGCGCCACGGTGAAGCTGACCCACGACAACGGCACCCCCGACTGGGGCCCGTGCGTGGACGAGCGCGCCCGGATCGGCAACACCGCGCACGCGGACGCCGCCGTCTCCATCCACGCCGACGGCTCGGCGGCCGGCAACCGCGGCTTCCACGTCATCATGCCGGGGTCCGTGCACGCCGGCGCCGCGGACACCCGACCGATCCTCGCGCCCTCCCGGGCGCTGGGCGAGCGCATCGCGGGGAACTTCGTCCGGGCCACCGGCAGCGCCCCCTCGAACTACATCGGCGACGGAACCGGCCTGGTCACCCGGACCGACCTCGGCGGACTCAACCTTTCCACGGTCCCGAAGGTCTTCATCGAGTGCGGGAACATGCGTGACGGCAAGGACGCGGCGCTGCTCACGAGCGGCGCGTGGCGGCAGAAGGCGGCCGAGGGGATCTCTGAGGGAATCGTGAGTTTCCTGCGCGGGTAGGGACCGACCTGCCGATCCCGGCGGACACCGTGATCGGGCGGACGATAAGGTCGTCCCCCGCCTACCGACGACGAGACGACCTACGAAGGACCTAAGGTGAACATCCGCTCCCTCACTCGGGGCGACGGCGTGGTGATCGGAGCAGCGGTGTTGCTGTTCATCGCGTCGTTCCTCGACAACTACTCGTACGACTCGGCCCCGGCCGGCTTCGACCTCCCGAGCCTGTGGGCCAGCGGTCCGGTCCTGCTCGGTGTGGTGCTCGCGGGGATCATCGGGGCCGCGCTCGTCATCGTCTCCCGCGCCCTGCCCCAGCCCCGCAAGGTCGCCGGTCTCGACCTGGGCCAGTTCGGGGTCGCGTTCACGGTGTTCGCGGCCTGGAGCGCGCTCGGCAACGTCATCGACCCCGCGGGCGGCGCGAACAACATCGGCAACTCCACGAACGGCCCGAGCGCGGGCACGGGTCTGATCCTCGCCCTGATCGCCACGCTGGTGATGGCCGCGGCGGCCGTCGCGACCCCGCTGGTCCCGGCCCTCCAGGCGGGTCTGATCCCGGCGCCCAAGCCGCCGGCCCCGCAGCCGTACGGCGCGCAGCCCCCGGCCGGTTACGGCTATCCGGGCGCGCAGCAGTCGTACGGCGGTCAGCCGCAGCAGCCCTACGGCCAGCAGCAGCCGCCGGCCACTCCGGCGCCGGAGTTCTCGCCGTTCTGGTTCGCCGTGCCGGTGCCGCGTCCGCTGTTCGCGGAGGACGGCTCGCCGGCGCCGATCGCCGAACTGGCGCCGGGCACCTGGTACCTGGCGGTGGAGCAGCGCGGCCAGCAGCTGATCGCGCAGACCCAGGACGGCCGCCGGGGCCTGCTCCAGGACACCTCCGGCATCCAGCGCGGCTGAGCGCCCGCACCGACGGATCACGGCCCCTCGCCCCTGCCGGGCGGGGGGCCGTCGCCGTTCTCCCGTCCCCCGTTTCCCACCCCCCCGTCCCCGGTTTCGCACGTTCCTGTTTCACGAGGGAACGAGCGGCAATCCGAAGGACATGTCCACTCGATATCGCAACGGTGCCAATCAGGCGGGCACGGTGATCGCCGTGGTCGCCGACGTCATGGCCTTCATCCTGGGCCTGTGGATCGTGATGTACCTGCTCGACGCCAACCGCGGCAACGACCTCGTGCAGTTCGTGCACAACGCGGCGGCCTGGCTGGCGGGTTGGTCGCACGACCTGTTCACCTTCGACGAGGCGTGGGCCCGGGTCGTGGCCGGTTACGGCCTCGCCGCCGTGGTGTACCTCTTCGTCGGCCATGCCGTGGCCGGCCGGATGCACCGGCACTGACCCGCCGTTCCCCGATGTCGCGCGGCCCGTCGTCGCAGTCGGTGCGCGGCTAGTCGCAGCAGTCGGGGTCCAGGCCGGCCGGAAGCAGCTCGCCGCCGAACACCGCGCAGGTGGCCTCGTGGCCGCCGAGCGCGGCGACGGCGAGCAGGAGCGAGCCCGCCGTCCAGGTGGTCAACTCCCGGGGCCAGACGGTGTCGTCGTCGAAGACGTACCCCGTCCAGTAGAGGCCCGAGTCCGGGTCGCGCAGGTGGCGCACCGACTGGAGGATCTCCAGTGCGCGGTCCGATTCGCCCATCGCCCACAGGGCCAGGGCGAGTTCACAGGACTCGCCGCCGGTGACCCAAGGGTTGGGCACCACACAGCGGACACCGAGTCCTGGGACCACAAAACGGTCCCAGGACTCCTCCATGCGGGACTTGGCCTCCGGGCCGGTGAGGGCGCCGCCGAGGATCGGGTAGTACCAGTCCATCGAGTAGCGGCTCTTGTCGAGGAAGCGCTCGGGGTGCCTGCGGATCGCGTGGCGCAGCGAGCCGAGGGCCAACTCCCAGTCGGGCTGGGCCTCTTCACGCTGGTCGGCGATGGCGAGGGCGCAGCGCAGGGCGTGGTGGACGGACGAACTCCCGGTCAGCAGCGCGTCGTCGGCCGGGGTGCCGTCGGCGTCGACGCGCCAGCCGATCTGGCCGCCGGGCCGCTGGAGGCTCAGCACCCATTCGATCGCCGCGTATACCGAGGGCCACATGCGGTCCAGGAAGGTGTCGTCGCCGGTTGACAGGTAGTGGTGCCAGACGCCGACGGCCACGTAGGCGACGAAGTTGGACTCGCGGGCGGGGTCGGTGACGTCGTCGTGGGCGCCGTCGGCGTAGGCGGCGTACCAGGAGCCGTCCTCGTTCTGGTGCCGGGCGAGCCAGGTGTACGCCCGCTCGGCGGCGGCGTGTTCACCGGCCGCGTCGAGGGCCATGGCGGCCTCGGTGTGGTCCCACGGGTCGAGGTGGTGGCCGCGGAACCAGGGGATGGCGCCGTCCTCCCGCTGTACGGCGAGGACGCCCCGGACGGTCGCGGCGGCCTGCTCGGCGGTGAGGACCCCGGGCAGGACGAGGTGTTCTGTCCGGGGTGCGGTCACCGGCCGGCCGCCGACGGGAGGTGGGGCTTGGTCGCGTAGGCCACGAAGCTCTTGCCGATGAGGGGGTTGAGGGCCTGTTCGGCGACGCGGGTGGCGAGGGGCTTCTTCATGATGTCCCAGACCAGCAGCTTGTGGTACGCCTTCACGGGCAGCACCTGGTCGTTGTCCACGCCGAAGGCGCACTTGAGCCACCAGTACGGGGAGTGCAGGGCGTGGGCGTGGTGGGTGCCGTACGGCTTGAGGCCGGCCTCGCGCATCTTGGCGAGCAGTTCGTCGGCCTTGTAGATGCGGATGTGGCCGCCCTCGACCTCGTGGTAGGCGTCGGAGAGGGCCCAGCAGACCTTCTCGGGGCCGTAGCGGGGGACGGTGACGGCGATGCGGCCGCCGGGCCTGAGGACCCGGACCATCTCGGCGAGCACACCCTTGTCGTCGGGGATGTGTTCCATGACCTCGGAGATGATGACGACGTCGAAGGACTCGTCGGGGAAGGGCAGGGCGAGGGCGTCGCCCTCCATGGCGGTGGCGGTGGCGCCCGCGGGGGCCTCGCCGGCCTCCTCCATCGCCGCGAACCACTTGGCGACCTCGCGGATCTCCTCGCCGTTGCGGTCGAGGGCCACGACGCGGGCGCCGCGCCGGTAGCACTCGAAGGCGTGCCGCCCGGCCCCGCAGCCGAGGTCCAGCACACGGTCGCCCGCGGCGAGCGGAAACCGGGAGAAGTCGACGGTCAGCACGAGGCCCTGCTTTCGGGTTCGGGGTAGACACCGACGCCGCCGCGTGCGGCGATTCCGGCCGCGCGGTCCCCGGCCCCGGCCGGCGGGGCGGAGGAGGTGACGGTGCCGACGGGTCGGTGGTGGGGGGCGTCGGCCATGGCCTCGCGGTAGTGGGCCACCGTGCCCTCGGCCGCTCGGGTCCAGGTGAAGCGGGCGAGGACGCGGGCGCGGCCGGCCGCACCGAGGCGGGTGCGCAGGCCGGGGTCGGACAGCAGCCGGCCGAGGGCGGTGGCGAGGGCGCCCGCGTCGCCGGGCGGCACCGCGAGACAGGTCTCGCCGTCGGGTCCCGCGACCTCGGGGATGGCCCCGCCGGTGGTGGCGACGAGCGGTGTCCCCGTGGCCATGGCCTCGGCGGCCGGCAGCGAGAACCCCTCGTAGAGCGAGGGCACGCAGGCGACCTCGGCCGAGCGCACCAGGTCGACCAGTTCGGCGTCCGAGATGCCCTTCACGAACTCGACGGCGTGCTCCAGGCCGTAGCGCTCGATGAGGTGGGCGACCGGTCCGTCCTCGGCCCGCTTGCCGACGACCACGAGGTGCGCGCCGGGGTGCTCGGTGCGCACCTTGGCGAGCGCCTCGACGAGGTGCACGAGCCCCTTGAGGGGGACGTCGGCGCTGGAGGTGGTGACGATCCGGCCGGGGACGACGGGCACGGAGGGGTCCGGCGAGAAGAGGTCGGTGTCGGCGCCGATGTGCACGACGTGGACCCGGTCCGGCTCGACCCGGAGGTGGCCGACGATCTCCTGCCGGGAGGTGCCGGAGACGGTGAGCACGGAGGGCAGCCGGCGGGCGACCCGCTTCTGCATGCGGGTGAACGCGTACCAGCGGCGCACGGAGTAGCGGCGCATCCGGCCCTCGGCCGCGTCCAGCTCCAACTGCCGGTCCACGGTGATGGGGTGGTGGATCGTCGTGACGAGCGGGGCGCCTATGTCGCCCAACAGCCCGTAACCGAGCGTCTGATTGTCGTGCACGACGTCGAACTCGCCGCGCCGGGCCCGCAGATGGCGCCGGGCGCGCAGCGAGAAGGTGAGGGGTTCGGGGAAGCCGCCGGTCCACATGGTCGCCACTTCGAGCGCGTCGACCCAGTCGCGGTACTCCTCGCGGCGGGGGGTGCGGAAGGGGTCGGGCTGGCGGTAGAGGTCGAGGCTGGGCAGTTCGGTGAGGGTCAGTCCGTCGAGTCCCTCGTCGAGGACCGGGTAGGGCTGGGAGCCGATGACCTCGACACGGTGCCCGAGCCTGGCCAGCTCGCGCGACAGATGCCGTACGTAGACGCCCTGACCGCCACAGAACGGGTTCCCTTTATAGGTGAGAAGCGCGATGTCGAGCGGTCGCCCGCCGTCGGCTGCGGAGTCCTTCCGGGCGCCCGCATCCCTGGCCTCAGCGGTCACTCCGACCCCCTTCTCCATGCACGTCCGGCGAGCGTACGCCGGGACGATAATCTAGAACAAGTTTCAGACTTGATCGTTCAGGAGGCTCTGAATCTACCGGCAGGTAGGGGCGCTGCGAGCAGGGGATCAGGTGATTCGTGCCACGGCGCGGACCCTGCCATGCTGTGCGATCACCTGCCCTCACCGAGTGTCACGGACGGGACCCATGCCAGCGGAAGCCAAGGTGGAAGCCAGTACCGGCCACGCGAGACAGCCGGGCTCGCCGCCGCTGACCGAGCGGCAGGAGGCCCGGCGCCGGCGCATCCTGCGGGCGAGCGCGCAACTGGCGGCCCGGGGCGGGTTCGACGCCGTGCAGATGCGCGAGGTGGCGGAGTCCTCGCAGGTCGCGCTGGGCACGCTGTACCGGTACTTCCCCTCGAAGGTGCATCTGCTGGTCGCGACGATGCAGGACCAGTTGGAGCGGCTGCACGGCACGCTGGCCAAGAAGCCGCCGACGGGTGACACGCCGGGCGAGCGGGTGGCGGAGACGCTGATGCGCGCGTTCCGCGCACTCCAGCGCGAGCCGCTGCTGGCGGACGCGATGGTCCGCGCGCTGACCTTCGCCGACCGCAGTGTCTCTCCCGAGGTGGACCAGGTCTCCCGACAGACGACGGCGATCATCCTGGACGCGACGGGGGTCGCTGCGCCGGGGGCGTGGCAGTTGTCGGCGGTGCGGGTGATCGAGCACACCTGGCACTCGGCCCTGATCACCTGGCTCTCGGGCCGCGCGTCGATCGCCCAGGTGGGAGCGGACATCGAAACGGCCTGCCGCCTGATCGACCTGACGACACCGGAGCCGACACCGGGCACAGATGGCGACGATGCGCACAGCTGACAGGTTTCGGTCAAAACCGCTAGCGGCGTGACGCGACAACTCACCGTTTCTTCACAGGAGCCCCATGCCCTGCACACACATTCACCTCATCCGACTGCGCTGCGTTTTCGGTCAAGCACTCTGCGGGATCTTGTGGGGTGATCTTGGCACGTGCGTGAATGAGGCCGCCGCGTCCGGCGGGGACAAGGGTGTTCCTCCGATGTGCGGTGACAGGGCGGCAGGGGGAGCCGTCGTCAGGGCCCGCCGCTCTCGGCCCGGTCCGTCCCCGGCTGCCTTCATCCCGGCCGAAGGATGCTCCGTTGCGCTTCAGACGCCCCCACAGATCACCTGACACCTCGTCGAGCAGATCCACTGTTCGCGCCCGCTCCCGCACGAAGCGGGGGGGCTTAGCCTCCGGTTCCCTTCTCCCCCTGGTGGCCGCCGCGGCGGTGCTGGCGGGTCTGCTCGGCCCCGGGTCCCCGGCCGGCGGGTCGCTGCCCGACAGCGCCACGGTCGCCGACAGCTACGACGGCTTCGACGCCAAGACCGCCGAGCAACTGCGGCAGGACCAGTGCCTCATGACCGACGCGCTGCGGCTGGGCGGCACGGAGATGGGCGGCCTGGCACAGAACGCCCTGAACCAGAGCCCGGAACAACTGCGCGTCGCCGCGAACCGCGAGTACTGGAACAACACCCCGCTGTCCGTCGCGTACGACAAGGACAGGGAGCTCATCGTCCAGGAGAGCGCGACGCTGGATCCGCGCCGGGATGCCTGGAAGAACGCGCTGTCGGGTCTGTCCGCCCCCGGCGGCTTCAAGTCCGACGCCGACTTCTACTGGCCGCCTGCGCCCAGCGACGCCGAAGGCGACTTCTTCCATCAGGTCGGCTACTCGACTTGGCTCGGTGACCAGCGGTGGAAGCCCGAGGACACCCTCTACGACAACCCCACCCCCGTGGCCGACGAGGCGACCGTCAAGGCGGTCACGGACCTGGGCACCCCGCTCTACAGCAGCCCCGACCCCACCCTGCCCACCGATGAGTGGCAGCTGGCCTTCGCCGAGAAGCAGGCTTTCGAGGACCTGCTCGACGGCGACGACCTCTTCACCGACGTGAACGCGGACGACGCCCGCATGTTCCTCTCCGCCGGTGGCTTCCCGCGCACCGCTCCGGACCCGGACAGCCTGGCGTTCCGGCTCGCGGTGGAGGACTTGAAGACACGGTTCGCGGCGTGCTCGTGGCGCAGTCCGATCGACCCGAGCAAGGTCCTCGGCAAGGAAGTGGCCGCCGCCTCCGCGGAGTGGCAGCAGGAGATCGCCTCCCAGGCCACCCAGCGCAACCAGATGGTCACCGCCAACCGGGACGCCACCAAGGCACTGGCCACCGGCGCCAAGGCACTGGGCGAGATGCGGACCAACCTGAAGCGAATGACGCAGGGCCTTGCCCCTATGGGCCCGGGCAGAACGGGTGGTGGCGGGCTGGACAAGCCCTTGAACCTCCATCACATGCTTCAGACGCAGGACGGACCGGTCGCCGAGGTCTCGGATGCGATGCACTTCGACAACTACTCCCAGTTGCACTGGAAGGCCGGCACCAAGATTCCCAGTGGGATCGACCGGCCGGAGTTCGAGAAGTGGAAATCAGCGTACTGGAAGAACAGGGCAAAGGACTTCTCATGACAAACGGTCTACAGACAGCGGTTCAGGTGATCGGTCTCGTGCGGGAAAACGAGGGTCTGGCGCATCATGGCAACGGCTGTTCACCCGAGATGATCGCCAGGGCGGAGTCCGAGCTGGCTCTTGTCTTTCCACCCTCCTATCGGCATCTGATCGAGGAGTTCGGTACGTGGGACGTCCCTCCCACCGAGTTCCTCGGCGTGTACCAGACACCGGCCGGAGGAGAGGAGTTGCTGGGCACCCCTGCCTACACCAAAGCCGATCGCGAAGCACTCGGGCTTCCCCACCACTTCATGGTCGTCATGCACGACGACGTCTGGGGCGTCGTCGTGCTCGACACTTCTCAGCCTGACAAGGACGGCGAGTACCCGATCTTCGCCTGGAACCCGGGAGTCCTCGACGGCGGACTCATGGAGAAAATCGCGGACAGCTTCGGAGAATTCGCACTCAAGGCGTGCCAACAGAACCTAAACTAACTCTCTTCGCGCATCATCGGCCCGGCAGTCGCACGCTGGCCACATTGTTGGCCAGTTCGACCCTCGCGTCACGTCGGCCCCCACGACCCGGTTATGGCCGTGGGGACCGACGTTTTCGTATGACGGGATACCGAAGTCGCTGCCCGGGGCCTGCCTGGTCTTCCGTCAGTCCGCGGAGGCTGTGCGGGCCCGGTCGGAGGAAGTTGGCCTCGGCACCCCTATCCGTGGAGTGGAGATGCGATCCGGGCATGATGCAGTTCACTGCGAACAGCCTCCTCATCGGAATTGGAAAACGACGACGCAAACCGAATCACGTTCTCGTGTTCGGAATGATGGCCGAACTGCCCTCAGTGCTGAAACCCAGCCTCGAATACATTGACCGGCTGGCGGGACCCCTGAAGAAGCAGGGTCGTCTGCACCGCCCATTCGGAAGGACGATCGTGACCGCGGAATTCGGGCTCTCCTGGATTTCCATGCAGTGCGACTGCATGGAACAGACCCTGACGGTGCCGGAGTTGGACTGCCTCGTGGAGACCGGCAGCAAGGAAGCCCTCCTCCTCGTCGCCGAACGCTCGGTGACCGCCATCCCCGCCCCGGGCCACACCCTGCTCGGCCAGGACGTACGACGTCTGCTGGACTCCCCTCTCGACGACTCCGTGCTGCGCACAGTATGGGTCGGCGGGGCCGGATTCGCCTTCGATCCCAAGGCGGACAAAGAGAGCCTGAGAGACTGGCTGGCCGGGGTCGAAACGTCGTGGCTGAACGCCGAGCGGCGGACAGACCCAGGGTTCACCCCACCCCCGCCCGCACCGTCGACGGACCCCGCTCTGCGCGAGGCGGTCCTGGAGGCAATCGACCGCGTGGCACCCGGGCTGACTGCGGCAGCGGACAAAGGCATCTCGGCCGTCCCTCTCGTTGGCATGGTGCCGGCGTTGACCGACGTGGTCGAGAGGGCCAACGCCGACCTCGGCTTCCGGCTCTTCCTGCGGGTACTGAAGGCATACTGCCTACCCATCAGCCCGCCGGACCACCATGCGCTCCTGACGCTCGGCGAACGCTTCGGCTACCGGGACCTCGTCGACGAAGGCGAACTGAATCTCACCCCGTCGGCGTGAACGATGGCCGACCTACCACCGGCACTGAGGCCCACGTTCATTACGGAATCCGGTGGAGAGGTGAAGGATGCATGACCGAGAACGGCTCCAATCTGCCGCTGAAGGCCCCGCCGGATATCATCGCCCAGCGGACCGCAGTGGCTGAAGAGGCTTGCCGCGCACTGGCCCGAGCCGGGATTCCTGTTCACCGGGGTGACCTCGGAGACGGGTCCGAGGGCAGGCCCGGGGCGGAGGTTCACGTGGATCCTCTCGCCGTCGGCGGTGTGCTGGTGGAATGGAACACGGAGGCCGAACTGACAACCGCCGCCGTGAACCTTCTGGCGGACGGAGTCGCCCCTTCAAACCTGCCTTATCTAATTCGTCATTACGAAACGGTCCAGACCTGCATGCGGGACGCCCTCCTGGGAATCCTCACCTCGGCGGGTTTCCATGCCGAGAAGGCAGACGGGCACACCTACGGCACTGCGGTCTTCGTAAAAGACTTCCATGAACCTTCGCCCTCTACTGAATGTTGAGCGATGGCTGTACAGAGTGTTCGGGGCCGGAAAACCGCTGGCTGGCGTGCCCGTGCCGGTGAGAGCATCACCGCGGCAGGCACCAGCTTCGTCACCGTTCCCACCGCCTGCCCGGAAAGGTGATCGTGACCGCTGAGTTCGGGCTCTCCTGGATGTCCAGGCAGTGCGACTGGATGGAACAGACCCTGACCGTGCCGGAGTTGGACTGCCTCGTGGATGTCGGTCGCAAGGAGGCCCTCTTCCTCGTCGCCGAGCGTTCGGTGACGGACATACCCGCCCCGGGCCACACCCTGCTTGGCCAGGACGTACGACGTCTGCTGGACTCCCCTCTCAATGACTCCGTGCTGCGCACCGTTTGGGTCGGCGGGGCCAGAACGCACTTCGATCCCAAGTGGGAAAAAGAGAGCATGAGGGACTGGCTGGCCGGGGTCGAAACAGCGTGGCTCAACGCCGAACAGCGGGCGGACCCCGGGTTCACTCCACCCCCACCCGCACCGACCACCGACCCCGGTCTAAGCGAGGCGGTCGTAGAGGCGATCAATCGCGTGGCACCCCAACTGACAGCCACAACGGAGAATGACATCTTCCCCCTGCCCGGCATGGTGCCTGCCCTGACAGGTGTCGTCGAGAAGGCCGACGCCGACCTCGGCTTCCGGCTCTTCCTGCGGGTGCTGAAGGCATCCTTCCTGCCCATCAGCCCGCCTGATCACCATGCACTCCTGGCACTCGGCGAACGCTTCGGCTACCGGGACCTCGTCGACGAGGGCGAACTGAGTCTCGCCCCATCCTCGTCATAGACACGTCACCGCGAAGCCGAAAATCCCTTCTTCTTCAAGGGAGGAAAAGCCAGAGATGACGGCACGATTCAGTGAGTTCATGTTTGGCCTCCCGTGGCTGATGAGCTTCTTCCACCAGGACGCGCACCACACAGGGTCGACGCCTGCCGCCATCGTGACGTACCACTTCGTAGAAGAACTCGACCCCGAGGAGGTGCTCCTCGTACGCCGTGACGCACAGCAACTCGCGGACGGGCTCGATGCCGACGAGAACGCGGCCGTCTGGAAATCGTGCGCGGACAGCGGTCCGACCTTCTACCAGGTCGCCGGGGCCGAGGACGCCTCGGCCTGGATGCGGCAGGTGGTCGACCTCTGCGACGCCTGGCTGTCACGCCGGACTCCACCGCGCCACTTACCGCCGGCGGACCAGTACGACGGACCCGAACTCGCCGGCCAAGTCACGGCACTCCTACGGGAAGTACGTCACCACCTGGCCCCGAAAATGGCGGACACCCTGGAAAAGACGGTCGGCTCCTGCACGCCCGACCTCGCTTTCCGACTCCTGGTGCATGCCCTGCCGAACGCCCGTCAGGTATCGCACCGCGCCGCGATCACAGCTGAGCAGTACACCTCGTTCGTAGAGCTGGCAGCAGCCTTCGACTATGGCGAGTACGCCCTCAGCGACCTGGACGCCGTCTTCGACGGCTAGCGCAGCCCGAAACAAGTTACGGCCGGTGTGGAGGTGGCCACGGTCTCCTCCACACCGGCCGGATCATTTGTCATCGGAGACGAATGCCTTGAAGGCGCGCATCCTCGGGGCACGTCAAGTGTGTCCGATGAAGTACACCGTCCGACCGAAGAACTGGAGAACAATCGTGACCGCTGAATTCGGGCTTTCCTGGATGTCCAGTCAGTGCCATGACTTGGATCTG
Source organism: Streptomyces sp. NPDC026672 (assembly GCF_040638185.1). Classification (NCBI taxonomy): domain Bacteria; kingdom Bacillati; phylum Actinomycetota; class Actinomycetes; order Kitasatosporales; family Streptomycetaceae; genus Streptomyces; species Streptomyces sp. NPDC026672. The sequence continues at coordinate 117,882 of NZ_JBEZXS010000012.1, read as the reverse complement.
ACCCTGACGGTGCCGGAACTCGACTGTCTTGTGGACGTCGGTCGCAAGGAAGCCCTCTTCCTCGTTGCCGAGCGCTCGGTGGCCGACATTCCCGCGCCGGGGCACACCCTGCTCGGCCGGGACGTGCGGTGTCTGCTGGATTTCGGGTTCGGTCCGCCCCCGCCCGTGCCGCCTGCCGACTCCGCTCTGCGTGAGGCGGTGCTGGAGGCCATCGACCGCTTCGCACCCCGGCTGACCGCCGCGGCGGACAAAGGCGCCTGGGACACCGTCCCTCTCCCAGGGCTGGTGCCCGCCCTGGTCGGCGTGGTCGAGGAGGCCGACGCCGACCTCGGCTTCCGGCTCTTCCTGCGGGTGCTGAAAGCGTCCTGCCTGCGCATCGGGTCGCGTGATCACCAAGTGCTCCTGGCGGTCGGTGAACGGTTCGGTCACCAGGGGCTCGTCGGCGACGGTGAACTGAATCTTGTTCCGTGACCGGGCCCGGCACACGAAGGACCTACGAGGCGGGTTCCCTTCGCCGGTATTGTCCGGATCAGGTGGTAGGGGTCGCCGTTCGGCCCGACCACTGCCGTTCGGCCTCTCAGCCCGACCGTCGACGTCGGCCCCAGCGGATGCCGCGAGCTAACCACGGCGTCGCGCCCGAGTCGGCTACTCCGGTCGAACTCCCTCACTCGTCCCGTAGGCCACTTCCAGGATAAAACGCACATAGCGATAAAGAACCCCCCAAATTCATGATCTTTTTTCGGCTTGTAGAGTGAGTCGGTCGTCATCACACCCGTACGGGGGGAAGCCGGTGCAATTCCGGCGCTGACCCGCAGCCGTGAGCCGCCGAGAGGCGGTGAGCCGGATCGCCCCGACCGGAACGTTGACCGGCTCACCACGCGCCCGGCACCCGCCGCGCGCCGCACCGTCGAGGTCTACGGAGCCGAGCCGCCGGGATGTCCCGTCGTCCCGTGCTGCCCGCCTCCCGCACCCGCACCCGCAGGGAGAGGCAGCCCACCCATGAACGTCCACCGCAGCTCAGCGGCCCTGACCGCGGTCGGCGTCACGGCCGCAATCTCGGTCGCAACCGCGGTCGGGGCCACCGTCGGGGTCCTCGCTTCGGCCGCCCCCGCCCTCGCCGCCGCCCCGGCCCTCGCCGCCGGCCCGGCCACCGCCCCGGCCTCCCCTTCTCCGTCCCCCACCCCCGCCCTCCCCTCCGGGCTCTTCGGTCGCGCCGACCCGCAGTACGACGGTGTCTGGCGGCAGTCCCTCGCCCTGCTCGCGCAGCGTTCCGTCGGTGAGCGGCCCGCCGCCGCGGCCGTGGACTGGCTGGCCGGACAGCAGTGTGCGAACGGCGCCTTCCCCGCCTTCCGGCCCGACCCGGCCGCCAAGCCCTGCGACGCCAGGACCATGGTCGACAGCAACAGCACGGCCGCCGCCGTCCAGGCGCTCACGGCCGTCGGCGGGCGGGACGCCGTCTCGGGCCGGGCCGTGGCCTGGCTCAAGTCCGTGCAGAACGCCGACGGCGGCTGGGGCTACGCGCCCGGCGGACCCAGCGACGCCAACTCGACGTCCGTCGTCGTCGGCGCGCTCGCCTCCTCCGGGGACGAACCGGAGGACGTCGTCAAGAACGGCAAGTCCCCCTACGACGCCCTGCTCAAGCTCGCCCTGCCCTGTGCGAAGCAGGGCGCGTTCGCCTACCAGCCCGACAAGAAGGGCGCCCTCACGGCCAACGCGGACGCGACCGCCGCCGCCGTCGTGGCCGCCCTCGGCAAGGGCATGGACATCACAGGCAAGGTCGCGATCAACCACGCGGGCAAGGGGGGCGCCACCACCGGCGCCACCACCGGGGCCAGCACCGGGTCCGGCACCAGATCCAGCACCCAGTGCTCCGACTCCGGCGCCCCCACCCCCGACCGCGCCGCCGCCAACGGTGCCGCCTACCTCACCCGGGCCCTGGCCGACAACGGCCACCTCACCTCCGCCCTCGCCGGCGCCCCCGCCCAGCCCGACTACGGCAACACCGCCGACGCGGTCGTCGCGCTCGCCGCGCAGGGCGGTGCCGGGCGGGCCGGGAAGCCGCTGGCCTGGTTGGAGAAGAACGCCGGGGCCTGGGCCGAGCAGAGCGGGCCCGCCGCCTGGGCCCAGTTGATCTTCGCGGCCAACGCCGCCGGGGGCGATCCGCGCGACTTCGGCGGTACGGACCTCGTCCGCGCCCTGAACGCGACCGGACCGGCGCCTGCCGCTGCCGCCGCGGAGGGTACGGCCGGGAAGGACGGGGAGAAGGCCGACAACAAGGCCGCCGACACGAACTCCGGCAAGGACTCCAGCAAGGACTCCGGCAAGAGCTCCGGCAAGGACTCGGGCCACGACTCCGACGGCTCGGGCACCAACGTGTGGTGGACCGTCGGCACCTTCCTCGTCGCCGGCATCGGCATCGGCTTCCTGATCAGCGGCCGCGGGAGGCGCAAGCCGTGACCCCCACGCGCCGCAGCCCCGCCCGCCACAGCCCCACTCATCACACCTCCGCCCGCCACAGCCCCACTCACCACACCCCCGCCCACCACACCACCCTCCTGCTGCTCACCCTGTTCGTCCTCGTGGCCGCCGTCGGTCAGGCTCATGCCGTCGGCTACCGCTACTGGTCCTTCTGGCAGCGCGACGGCGCACGCTGGACATACGCCACCGAGGGTCCGTCCACCGCACGGCCCGCCGACGGCGAGGTGCAGGGGTTCAGGTTCGCGGTGAGCGCGGACTCCGCCGACGCCCAACGCCCGCGCGGCGACGCGGACTTCGGGACGATCTGCGCGGGGACCCCGGCGCGGGGCGGGGCGAAGCGGGTGGCGCTGGTGCTCGACTTCGGTACGGCGGCGGACGCCCCGGCCGGGGAGACGCCGCCCGCGCCCCGTACCGCCTGCGCGCGGGTGGCGCCCGACGCGACGACCGCGGAGGCGCTGGCCTCGGTGGCCCCGCCCCTGCGCTACGACACCAACGCCCTCCTCTGCGCCATCACCGGTTATCCGGCCAAGGGCTGCGGCGACCAGATCGCCGACCACAAGGACCAGGGCCAGGGCAACGGCGACAACACCCCCGCCCCCGCCGCCCACAAGAACACCGGCGGCCCCTCCGTCGGCCTCCTCACCGGCGCAGCCGCCGTGCTCCTCCTGACCGCAGCCGCCCTCTGGCAGACCCGACGCCGCCGACATGCCTGACCACCCCGCACCACAACGCCCCCTCCCCCTACGCCCCCTCCACCTCCACCCCGGCGCCTGGTGGCTCTGGGCACTCGGCATGGGTACCGCCGCCATGCGGACCACCAACCCCCTCCTGCTGGGCCTGCTGATGGCGGCGACGGCGTACGTCGTCGCCACGCACCGCTCCCCCACCTCCCCCCGGTCCCGCTCCTACGCCGCGTTCGTGCGCCTCGCCCTCGCCGTGCTGGTCGTCCGGGTGGTCTTCGCGGTCGTCCTCGGTTCCGGCGTCCCCGGGACGCATGTGCTCGTCACGCTGCCCGAAGTCCCGCTCCCCCACTGGGCGCAGGGCATCCGGCTGGGCGGGCGGGTGACCGCCGAGTCGGTCGTGTACGCGCTCTACGACGGCCTGCGCCTGGCCGCGCTGCTGGTCTGCGTCGGCGCGGCGAACGCGCTCGCCGACCCGGCCCGCCTGCTCAAGTCGCTGCCGGGCGCGCTGTACGAGATGGGCGTGGCCGTGGTGGTGGCGCTCACCTTCGCCCCCCACCTCGTCGCCGACGTCCGACGGCTGCGTGCCGCACGTCGGTTGCGGGGCCGCCCCGATCGAGGGCTGCGGGGGCTGCTCCAGGTCGGCCTGCCGGTGCTGGAGGGCGCGCTGGAGCGCTCGGTCGCGCTGGCGGCCGCGATGGACGCGCGCGGGTACGGCCGCACCGCCGCCGTACCCGCGCGGGTGCGCCGTACGACCACCGCGCTCACCCTGGGCGGGCTGCTCGGGGTGTGCGCGGGGACGTACGGGCTGCTGACCGCGGAGGGCGGCGCGTACGGGATGCCGGTGCTGCTCGCCGGGGTCCTCGCGGCGCTGGCGGGGCTCCGGCTCGGCGGCCGGCGCTCGCCCCGCACCCGGTACCGGCCCGACCCGTGGGGCGTGCGGGCCTGGACCGTGGCCGCGTCGGGGGCGGCGGTGGCCGCGCTGCTCGCGTACGCCGGGGTGCGCGATCCCGCCGGGCTGCACCCCGGGGTCGTACCGCTGACGGCGCCGACGCTGCCGCTGTGGCCCGCCGCGGTCGTCCTGCTCGCCCTGTTGCCCGCCTTCACCGTCCCCCGGGAGTCGTCGTGATCCGCTTCGAGGATGTCAGCGTGACCTACGAGGGCGCCGCCGCACCAACCGTGCGCGGGGTTGACTTCGAGGTGCCCGAGGGTGAACTCGTGCTGCTCGTCGGTCCGTCGGGGGTGGGCAAGTCGACGGTGCTCGGCGCGGTGAGCGGCCTTGTGCCGCACTTCACCGGCGGGACGCTGCGCGGGCGGGTGACCGTGGCGGGGCGGGACACGCGCACGCACCGGCCGCGGGAACTGGCCGATGTGGTGGGCACGGTGGGGCAGGACCCGTCGGCGCACTTCGTGACGGACACCGTGGAGGACGAACTCGCCTACGGCATGGAGTCGTTGGGGATCGCACCGGCGGTGATGCGGCGGCGGGTGGAGGAGGCGCTGGATCTGCTGGGGTTGGCGGAGCTGCGGGAGCGGCCGATCGCCACGCTGTCCGGCGGGCAGCGGCAGCGGGTGGCGATCGGCTCGGTGCTGACGCCGCATCCTCAGGTGCTGGTGCTGGACGAGCCCACGTCGGCGCTCGATCCCGCGGCGGCGGAGGAGGTGCTGGCGGTGCTCCAGCGGCTGGTGCACGACCTCGGTACGACGGTGCTGATGGCCGAGCACCGGCTGGAGCGGGTGATCCAGTACGCCGACCGGGTCGCGCTGCTGGCCTCGCCCGGGGCGCCGCTCGTCCTGGGCGACCCGGCGGAGGTGATGGCGACGTCCCCGGTCCACCCGCCGGTGGTCGCCCTGGGCCGCCTCGCCGGCTGGGACCCCCTCCCCCTGACCGTCAGGAACGCCCGCCGCCGGGCCGCCCCCCTCCGCACCCGCCTCTCCACCCGCACCCCCACCCCGGCCCGCACGACCGACACCCCGAACGACGACGCCCCGGCCCCCGGCCGACCCCACCCCCCGACACCCACCACCGGACGGACCCCCGCGACCGACCCGCCCCCTGACCGGCCCCACCCCTCGACACCCACCACCAAACAGACCCCCGCCACCGCCCCGGCCCCTGACCGACCCCACCCCCCGACACCCACCACCGAACAGACCCCCGTGACCGACCCGCCCTCCGACCGGCCCCCACTCCCGGCGCCCACCGCCGGGCGGACCCGCGGGGGTGAGCCGGTCACGCCCCCGCCCGCGCCCGCGCTCCGGCCCCCGCCCCCGCCCGCCCGGCGGCGTTTCCTCCGGCTCCCCCGGCCCCCCTTTCCCCGCCCCGGGCGGGAGCAGGCCGGGCCCGGTGTCCCCGCCGGTGTCGCCGAGCTGCGTGGGGCCGGGGTCAGGCGGGGGAGCGTGCGGGCGCTGCGGGACGTGGACCTCGCCGTCGCGCCCGGGGAGACCGTCGCCCTGATGGGCCGCAACGGGGCCGGGAAGTCGACCCTGCTCGGGGTGCTCGCCGGGGTCGTCGCCCCGGACACCGGCACCGTCGACGTCGGCGGCGCCGTCCCCCACAGGGCCGCGCCCCGCGACCTCGTCCGCCGTGTCGGGCTCGTCCCGCAGGAACCCCGCGACCTCCTGTACGCCGACACGGTCGCCGCCGAGTGCGCCGCCGCCGACCGGGACGCGGGCGCCGCCCCGGGCACCTGCCGCGCCCTCGTCTCCGACCTGCTCCCGGGCGTGGCCGACGCCACCCACCCGCGTGACCTCTCCGAGGGCCGCCGCCTCGCGCTCGCCCTCGCCGTCGTCCTGACGGCCCGCCCTCCCCTGCTCCTCCTCGACGAGCCCACCCGGGGACTGGACTACGCCGCGAAGTCCCGCCTGGCCGTCATGCTGCGCGACCTCGCCGCCAAGGGCCACGCCATCGTGCTGGCCACCCACGACGTGGAGCTCGCCGCCGAGATCGCCCACCGGGTGGTCCTGCTCGCCGGCGGAGAGGTCATCGCCGACGGCCCGATGGCGGACGTGGTGACCTCCTCCCCCTCGTTCGCCCCCCAGGTCACCAAGATCCTCGCCCCGCAGCCGTGGCTCACCGTCACCCAGGTCCGCGAGGCCCTCGCATGACCCCACCCTCACCCTCACCCTCACCCCCACGTCCCGTCCGCCTCGCCCCCCGCTCCACCGCCGCCCTCCTCCTCACCGGCGCCACCGGTGTCGTCGCCTTCGGCTGGCCCTTCCTCGCGCCCCCGGACGCGCAGCTGAGCGCCCACGCCCAGGACGCCCCCTGGCTCTTCGCCGGCCTGCTCGCCCTCCTCGTCGCCGTGGCCGCCGCCGCACTCTCCGAGTCGGGACTCGGCCCGAAGGCCGTCGCCATGCTCGGTGTCCTCGCCGCGACCGGCGCGGCCCTGCGCCCCATCGGCGCGGGCACCGCCGGCATCGAGCCCATGTTCTTCCTCATGGTCCTCAGCGGCCGTGTCCTCGGTCCGGGCTTCGGCTACGCCCTCGGCTCGCTCACCATGTTCACGTCCGCCCTGCTCACCGGCGGTGTCGGCCCCTGGCTGCCGTTCCAGATGCTCGCGATGGGCTGGTTCACCATGGGCGCCGGCCTCCTCCCCGGCCCCCGCCGCCTGCGCGGCCGCCCGGAACTCGCCCTGCTCGGCGTCTACGGCTTCCTCGCCGCGTTCGCCTACGGCACGGTCATGAACCTGGCCGGCTGGCCCTTCATGGGTGCCCTCGCCTCGGGCATCGCCTTCGACCCGCACGCCGCCGTCCCCGCCAACCTGGCCCGTTTCGCGGCGTACTGCGTGGCCACCTCCCTCGGCTGGGACCTCGGCCGGGCCGTCTGCACGGTCGTCCTCACCCTCGTCCTCGGCCCCGCCCTGCTGCGCGCCCTGCGCCGGGCCACCCGCCGCGCCGCCTTCGAGACCGCCGTCACATTCGAGGCCCCCGGATCATCAGCCGTACGCGACCGTGCGCACGCGGACGGTCAGCCGCCCGGTGAACCATCCCACATGACGCAGGTCACCTACGATCCACCTTCGTAGGGCGACTTGTCCGGAATGTCAGCACACGCACCCCTGCTGACCTGCGCAATGCGAGCCGCGTCACACAACCGGCCTTTACCCTCCATCCGGCCACAACTAGTAAAAGGGGTCATTGCGGACGCCTCGTCGGCCTGTTTCTCTGGTTCCCGTCGCCAGGCGCCGACGAGCCCACCCGGGCCGCGGCGCCGACGTACGCCCCACCGCCGCACAAAGGTCACGGGCTACGGCGATCCCCACGTCCCCGACGAAGAGGTTCACTGTGTCCGTCTCGTTCATCCGTCGCGTCGCCGCTCCGAAGAAGGCCCTCGCCACCGTCGCCGTCGCCGCCGCCGCGACCGGCATGGTCCTGGCCTCGGGTCCCGCCCAGGCCGCCACCGGCTCGGCGTCCTCCGCGCAGGCCGTCGCGCACAAGATGATCCCGGACGCCGCCCAGTACAACGCGTTCAGCAAGATCGTGTCGCACGAGAGCGGCTGGAACGTCACCGCCACCAACAGCTCGTCCGGCGCCTACGGTCTGGTCCAGGCGCTGCCCGCCTCGAAGATGTCGTCCGCAGGCTCCGACTGGAAGACCAACCCGGCCACGCAGATCAAGTGGGGCCTGGACTACATGAACTCCCGCTACGGCAGCCCGGCCGACGCGTGGAACTTCTGGCAGGCCAACGGCTGGTACTGAGCCGTTCCACTCGGGTTCAGCAGGTGCGGGCCCACTCCACGAAGGTCTTGAAGACCGCGGGGGTGAGGGTCAGCACGGGGCCGTTCGGGACCTTGGAGTCCCGGACGGCCATCGCCGTACAGGTGGTTGTGTTCCAGGTGGGTCCGCCGAGGGGTGCGCACTCGACGCACTGGCCGCCCTGGTCACTGCTGTAGCTGGACTTACGCCACTTTCTCTCCATAGCGGTCCTCCATCACATGCCGCATCAACTCCGCCGAGTCCTTGATGGACAGCGCGGCGGCCTGCAAAAAATCGTAACGGAGCGAGCAATCTCTGACGATGTCCGGATTGGCAGTCGTGTAACCGCCGCCGTACCCCTCCTTGTAGAAGACGGTGGGGTCGTTCGTGAAGCGGAAGAGGTCAAACGAGCCCGGCAAGGCCGCATGAGCTCCGGCAGAGAACGGCAACACCTGGATGTTGATCCCGGGGTTGTGCTCGAATGACGCCAGGTGCGCCAACTGCTCGCGCATGACTCTCCGCCCGCCGATCTCCAAGTACAGCGCAGCCTCGCTAAGAACGGCCCAAAAGGTCGGCGGGTCACTCTTCTTGAAGATTCGTCCACGGGCCAGTCGTACGGCGGTGCGGTCTTCGAGGTTGTCATGATGCAGCGCGCCAAAGACCGCAGTTGCGTACGCCTTGGTCTGAAGAAGCCCAAGAACCATGAACGATTGATACGCACAGATCTCTGTTGCCCGCGACTCCAGCTCACCGATCTGCTGAAACCAGGCCGGAAGTTGACTCTTCATGACCAGATCCACGAGTCGGGACAGTAACCCACCCGTCTCCAGCGCGGCGTCGGCCCGTTGGCTGAACTCCGCCGTGGGCAACTTCCGAGCAGTTTCGATCTGACCGATGAGCGACCCCGTGTAGCTGAGGATGTCACCGAGTTGTCGTTGAGTCAGACCCGCCGCCTCCCGGAGTCGGCGGAGTTCGAAGCCGTAGTAGTCAAGCGGTGATGCACTCGGGTCGAGCGCATTGACATTGGTCACGGACGGTCCCCTCTCGCGCAACGCGGCCCACGGTCGGACCCGTTGTATCCATGCCATGGCCGAGGGTAGTCACAGCAGGTCAGCCTCGTCCTGTGAAACTCAAGATTCCCCCTATCCCCCACTACCGCATGCACCTCGTCGTCGACGCGCACTCGGTACGGCACATCCGCAGCATCGTCCGCTCACTGCTCGCCGAATGGGGACTCGCGCAGCTCACGGACGCCCTGGAGCTGGCGGTGAGCGAGTTGGTCACCAATGTCGTACGCCATGTCCCGGACCGGCGCTGCACGGTGATGTTCGCGCGCCAGACCGTCGGCGTACGCGTGGAGGTGACGGACGGTCACGGCGAACTCCCGTGCCGCCCGCGCGCGTCGGACGACGAGGCCGAGGGCGGGCGGGGGCTGACGCTGCTCGACGCCGTGGTCGACAAGTGGGGGGTGTCGCCCACGGACGAGGGCGGCAAGACGGTGTGGTTCGAGTGCACCTCGGACCACGAGCCGTGGCCCACGGGCAGCCCTCGCCCGTAACCCACCGGCAGCACACGGACAACGGCCCCGCACGAGTCAGTTCGGGAGTCTCGACGGGGCCGGGACGCGGTCGGGGGCCGATCGCGCGGGGGTCTCCTGGGCGGCCGCTCGGGGGCCCGACAGGACGTAGACCAGGGCGAAGCCCGCGCCGACCACCGTCGCGCCGCCGACCGCGTCCAGCACCCAGTGGTTGGCGGTCGCCACGATCGCGGTGACCGTCAGCAGCGGGTGCAGCATGCCCAGGGCCTTCATCCACCACCGGGGCGCCAGCACGGCGATCACGACACCGCACCACAGGGACCAGCCGAAGTGCAGCGAGGGCATCGCCGCGTACTGGTTGGTGATCGCCGTCATGGCGCCGTAGTCGGGCGAGGAGAGGTCCTGGACGCCGTGCACGCTGTCGATGAAGCCGAGTCCCGGCATCAGCCGGGGCGGCGCCAGCGGGAACAGCCAGAAGCCGACCAGGGCGAGCAGGGTGGCGACGCCGAGGGCGGAGCGGGCCCAGCGGTAGTCGGACGGGCGGCGCCAGTACAGGACGGCCATGACGGTCAGCGGGACCACGAAGTGGAACGACTCGTAGTAGAAGTCGAAGAAGTCGCGCAGCCAGCCGATCTTCACGACGGCGTGGTTGAGCGCGTGTTCGACGTCGATGTGCAGGAACCGCTCGATCGAGACGATCTCGCGGCCGTGCCGCTCGGCGGTCGCCCGCCCGGCCGCCTGGTCGCCGCCGGTCGCCGCGAGCCGGATCTGCTGGTACACCGCGTAGGTGACGCGGATGAGGAGCAGTTCGAGCAGCAGGTTGGGGCGGCTGAGGACCGGGCGCAGGAACGGCAGCAGGGGCACCCGCCGGAAGCGGGCGGGGACGGGCTCGGCGTACCGCGTGGGGACGGGGGCGGCGTAGGACGGCGAGGTGCGCGGCAGGAACGGCACGAGCGTCGCGGCGGCGATCGCGGCGAGCAGCACGAGGTTGTCCCGCAGCGGGTACAGCTGCGCCATGTTCGGCAGCATCATCCTGGCCGGGAGGGTGGTCACCAGGATCACGGCGACGGGCCAGACGTAGCGGTCCGAGGCGCGCTTGCCGACCCGGCCGACGGCCGCGAGCAACACCCACAGCAGTTGGTGCTGCCAGGTGGTCGGGGAGACGACGACGGCGGCGCAGCCGGTGACGGCGACGGCGAGCAGGAGCTGGCCGTCGTGGGCGTAGCGCACGGCCCGGCGCAGGGCGACCGCGGCGACGGCCGCGCCCAGCAGCAGACTGGCCGTGATCTCCAGGGGCCCGGAGAGCCCGAGACGCAGCAGGGCGCCGTGCAGGGACTGGTTGGCGAGGGCGTCGGCCTGACCGCCAAGACCCGCCCCGGCCAGGTGGTGGACCCAGTAGATGTACGAGTCGTGCGGCATCGCGGCCCAGGCGAGCGCGGTGGCCGCGACGAAGGTGGCGGCGCCGGCGACGGCGGCCCGGCGGCGGCCGGTGAACCACAGCAGCGGGGCGAACAGCAGCACGGTGGGCTGGAGCGCGGCGGCGACGCCTATGCACAGGCCGCCGGCGCGTTCGCCGCGCACGGTGAAGCAGCCGAGCAGGACGAGCAGGACCGGGATGATGCTGGTCTGGCCGAGCCACAGCGTGTTGCGGACCGGCAGCGACACCATGAGCAGGCTGATCGCGACGGGCGCGGCCAGCAGCGCGGTGCGGCGGCTGATGGGCCGGGGCAGGGCGCGGGCGGCGACCAGGCCGAGCGCGACGACGAGGAGCAGGGTGCCGAAGGTCCAGCCCCAGCCGAGGGCCTGCTCGGCGGCGTTGGTGAGGGGTTTGAGGACGAGGCCGGCGAAGGGGGTGCCGGTGAAGCGCGAGGAGTCGTAGAGGGAGCCGGTGACGTGCAGGACGCCGCCGGGGCCGACCCAGGTCTCCAGGTCCGTCAGGCGCTCTCCGCTGGGGGTGCCGAGGACGGCGGCCATCTGCCGCACGCCGAGGACCGCGACCACCGCCCACAGGGCGAGTCTGGCGGCTCTCAGGCGTGCCCCGGCCGTCGAGCCGGAGAACGTCTCCGCCGGTTGCCCGCTGTGTTCCACGTTCGCCACGCCTCGTCGGCCTCCCGCCCCGTCGTCCCCGCGCGCCGTCGCGCGGGTGTAGTCCCGCGGACCGCCGTGGGTCCGCGCCACCCCCGGAGAGGGGACGCGGGAAACCCGTGCTTCACCTGACGTCCGCTCGCCTTTTGTCCGGATGACGATAGTCCGAGGGGGGTGAGGTTGCTTCCGCGGGGAGCGAGATCGATCACACGGCGTCCGGATTCCTCACTAGATTGGGACTCCTCACCGGGTACGGAAGGCGTGGGTGCATGAGCGACTCGCAGCTGTGGGACGACGTCGATCTCTACTTCTCCAGCCGGCTCGCGCCGGACGACGAGGCGCTGGCCTCGGCCCTGCGCGAGAGCGAGGCCGCGGGGCTGCCGGCCATCGCGGTCAGCCCGAACCAGGGCAAGTTCCTGCGGCTCCTCGCCGAGATCCAGGGCGCCCGGAACATCCTGGAGATCGGCACGCTCGGCGGTTACAGCACGATCTGGCTGGCCCGCGCGCTGCCCGAGGACGGCCGGCTGATCTCGCTGGAGTACAGCGCGCACAACGCGGAGGTCGCCACCCGCAACATCGCGCGGGCCGGGCTGGAGCGGGTGGTCGAGGTGCGGGTGGGCCCGGCCCTGGAGGCGCTGCCGAAGCTGGCCGACGAGAACCCGGCCCCCTTCGACCTGGTCTTCGTCGACGCCGACAAGGCCAACAATCCGTACTACGTGGAGTGGGCGCTGCGGCTCACCCGCGCGGGCAGCCTGATCGTCGTGGACAACGTGGTGCGCGGCGGCCGGGTGGCCGACCTGGGCAACTCCGACCCGGACGTGCTCGGCACCCGTGCCGCCATCGACCTGATGGCCACCCACCCGCGGCTGACCGGTGCCGCCCTCCAGACGGTGGGCAGCAAGGGCCACGACGGCTTCGCGCTCGCCCGGGTGCTGGCCTGAATCCGGCCTGCGGCCGCTAGTGCCCCGGCGGGCGACGTTTGCCCGTCGAGGAGCGACGTCCGGTGCGTGCTCCCGGCGTGCCGGGTGCACGCCCTCGTACTGGATGTACTCGGGTGTGTGCCCGGTGCGGCGAGAGTGCGTGCCGGGCGTCGCGACGGGGCGAACGTTGCCTGTCGGGGCACTAGGCCTCGTGGTAGAAGCCGACGTTGACGGTGCGCGGTCCGGTGCGGTCGGCGACGACGACCTCGCCGGAGCCGCCGCGCGGCAGCCGGACGCTGCCGCCGTAGGCGAGGGACTGGGCGTACTCGCCGACGGTCAGCCGGACCTCGGAGGACGGGTCGGGCTGGGAGCCGCGCAGCCAGGTCACCTGCCAGACGCCGTCGGGGCCGCACAGGAACTCCAGGTGCACGCGGGAGACGAACAGCCAGTCCTCGGGCGTGGCGAGGCGGCACACCGCCCCGTCCCGGCCGACCCGCAGCACGGCGCCCGGATCGCTGGGCGCGTCGGCCATGAGCATGCCGGCCGTGGCGCCCGCGTCCGTCCCGGAGACGGTGGCCATCGTGAGTTCGAGCACGTGCGTTCCCCCTGAAGTGCGTGTGGAACCGAAGGATTCCGGCGTAGGTCGTGACTGTGCTGAACTGCGCATGCACAGCGGCCGAATGATAAATCGCCCGGCCGTGCCGCGTCCGGCACAATGAAGGCATGACCGAGCGAAAGCCACCCGGTGTCCCGTTCGAGTCCTGGGTCGACAAGCAGATCCGCGACGCGCAGGGGCGCGGTGAGTTCGACGGACTGGCGGGCGCGGGCGAGCCGTTGCCGCCGGGCACGGACACGGCGTACGACGAACTGTGGTGGGTCAAGCGGAAGTTGGCCCGTGAGGGGCTCGCGATGCTGCCGCCGGCGCTGGCGTTGCGCAAGGAGGCGGAGGACGCGCTCGCGGCGGCGTACGCGGCGCCCTCGGAGCGGATCGCGCGGCAGATCATCACCGAGGTGAACGTGAAGATCCGCGACATGATGTTCAAACCGCCGCCCGGCCCCCCGCTGGGCCGCAAGCCGTACGACGTCGAGGAGATCGTCCGCGAGTGGCACCGCCGCCGGGCCCTCCCGGACGGCGTCTAGCTAGCGTTTCGCGGTGGTGTAGGTCAGGTGGGTCACGCGGGACGAGGCGTCCGTGCGGGTCTGTTCCAGCGTGAGGCGGTCGGGGTCGACGCGGTCGAACAGGCGGATGCCGGTGCCGAACAGCACGGGCGCGAGGGTGATCGAGAACTCGTCGATCAGGCCGCCGTCCAGGTACTCCTGGATCGTCTCGGCGCCGCCGGCGATGCGCACGTCGCGGTCGCCGGCGGCCTCGCGGGCCCGTCGCAGCGCGCTCTCGATGCCGTCTTCGACGAAGTGGAAGGTGGTGCCGCCCGGCCGCTCCCACGGGGCGCGCCCGGTGTGGGTGAGGACGAACACCGGGGTGTGGAACGGCGCCTCCTCCGGCCACGCCCGCTCGCCGCCGTCGAACATGCGCCTGCCCATGACGCTCGCGCCGGTGCGCTCGTACGTCGCCCGCGCGACGTCGTTGTCGAGTCCTTCCTCGCCGCCCTCGCCGAGCTTGAGGTTCTCCCGGAACCAGCGCTGCGGCAGCAGCCACGCCTGGAGCTCCGACCACTTCGTCATCCAGCGCCGGACCCTCGGGTCGTCCCGGCCCTCGGGCGAGAACACGTACTCGACGGGCACGGCGTCGGGCGCCATGAAGCCGTCCAGCGACATCGTCACGCTGAAGAACACCTTCCCGGCCATCAGCGCACCGTCCCTTCCCGTCCGGTCTCCTGCTCGGTCGTGGTGACGTAGACCTCCAGGTTGCGCAGCGTCTGCTCGCCGCCCTCGATCGCGTGGTACTTCTCCACGGCCTCGTCGCGGAGTTCCCTGGTGGGGAACACCGTGCGCATCACGATCCGGGTGTGCCCGCCGGCCGGCTCGAAGGTCAGGTCCGACTCGAAGGCGTTCGGGTCGTCGCGGGACTCGCCGTGCAGCAGCGCGATCCGCTCCGGCGGGGCGATCTCCCGCCAGGTGATCCACTCCTGGTAGTCGGTCCCGTCCGGCCCGTGCATCACGAAGTCCCACACCCCGCCGACGCGGAACTCGAAGGACCGCGTCGTGGTCGTGAACCCTTCCGGTCCCCACCACCGCGACAGGTGCCGGACGCTCGTGAACGCCTCGAACACCACCTCCCGCGGGGCGCCGATCACCCGGGAGATCACGACCTCGCGGTCCGCGGTCGCGTGCGCGTGGGCGGCCTCGCCGCCGCTACTGGTCGTCGCCATCGTCCTGTCCCTCCTGTCTCTCCTGCTCCAGCTCCCGCACGAACGCGTCCAGCCGGTCGAAGCTCCCGCTCCAGAACCGCTCGAAGCCGCCCACCCACTCGTGGACCGGCCGCAGCCCGCGGGCGTCCAGGCCGTAGAGCCGCTGCTTGCCCACTCCGCGGACGCGCACCAGCCCCACCTCCCGGAGGACCCGCAGGTGCTTGGACGCCTGCGGCTGGGTCATCCCCAGGTCCCGCGCCAGCTCGGTCACCGGCCGCTCACCGCCCCGCAGCAGCACCAGGATCTCCCGCCGCTGCGGTTCCGCTATCGCGTTGAACGCGTCCGAGGTCGTCGCCGCTCGTGCCATGGCGCCATCATATTCCCATATCGGCATGCGTCAACGCGCCGGCCGCCGCCGCACTCGGCCGCGCCCGGAAACCCCGTTGCGCGGGGGTGCCTCGGTCCGCCGACAATGCCGTCCATGACCTGGACCGTCTCCCCCGAGCCGTACGACTCGCCCACCGCGGCCGAGCTGTGGCGGGCCTACTACACCGAGGTCAGCGACCGCTGGTACCTGCTGCACGAGGGGCACCGCACCGACCCGGCCGAGCTGGAGCGCGAGATCGCCGCCCGCACGGGGGCCGAACTGACCCCACCGGGCGGGCAGTTGCTGATCGGGCGGTACGGGAACGGGCCGGCCGGGTCGGCGGGGGTCCGGCTGCTGGACGCGGACACCGCCGAGCTGACCCGGGTGTTCGTGCGGCCCGCGCTGCGCGGCACGGGCGGCGCGGCCCTCCTGGTCACCGCCGCCGAGGACGCGGCCCGCGGACTCGGCGCGCGGCGGATCGTGCTGGACACCCGGAGCGACCTGGTGGAGGCGCGGGCCCTGTACGCACGGCTCGGGTACACGGAGGGCGCGCGGCACAACGACGACGTCTACGCCGAGCACTGGTTCCGGAAGGAACTGGGGGTCAGGACACGCCCGTAGGGCGGTGGTTGCCCGGGGGGCCGTCCTGGGGCTGTTCGCGGCGGGAACCGCACAGCTCGTCCGTCAGCTCCTTCACCAGACGCGTGAGGTCGGTGGGCCGGTCCGGACCCCACCAGTCGCCCAGCAGCTCCGCCAGGGACTCCTCACGGGCCCGCGCGAGCCGTTCGGCGACCTCGCTGCCGGACGCGGTGAGCGCGAGGTCCAGCCCCGCGCGCACGGCGAGCTGCCGCTCCTCGACCTGCCGGGCCCCGTCCAGGATCACGTGCAGCGGGACGATCCCGCTCTCGGCCAGCACCCCGGGCTCCACCGAGCCGTACCTGCGCATCCGCAGCAGCAGCCAGCTCGCCACCGGCAGCAGGTCGTAGCCGGCCCGGTCGGTGATCTTCCGGTAGACCTCCCGGCGCCCCTCGCGCGTGCCCAGCACCGACAGGGCGCGGCACACCTCGTCGTACGAGGACCGCTCGACCGGGTTGGAGGCCAGCGTCTCGGTGACGTCCGGCGCGGTCACCGACGCCCGCAGCCGGTCCTCCTTCAGGAACCACGCCAGCAGAAAGCCGAGGACGGCGACCGGCGCGGCGTACAGGAACACGTCGGTGATCGAGGTCGAGAACGCGTGCAGCGCCGCCGGACGCAGCGCGGGCGGCAGCGCGCCGATGCCCCGCGGATCGGCCTGGAGGGCGTCCGCCGACACCCCGGACGGCAGCCGTACGCCCCGGAAGGCGGCGGTGAGTTCGTCGGCGAGGCGGCCGGCGAAGACCGTGCCGAAGATGGCCACGCCGAACGAGGCGCCGATCGAGCGGAAGAAGGTCGCGCCGGAGGTGGCGACGCCCAGGTCCTCGTACGACACGGCGTTCTGCACGATCAGCACGAGGACCTGCATCACCAGGCCGAGACCGAGGCCGAACACGAAGAAGTACACGCTCATCACGGTGGTGGAGCTGTGCTCGTCGAGCCGGTGCAGCAGGAGCAGCCCGATCGTCGTGACGGCGGTGCCCAGGATCGGGAACACCTTCCAGCGGCCGGTGCGGCTGACGATCTGGCCGGACGTGGTCGAGGACAGCAGCAGGCCCGCCACCATCGGCAGCATGTGCACGCCGGACATGGTCGGGGAGACGCCGTGCACGACCTGGAGGAAGGTCGGCAGATAGGTCATCGCGCCGAACATGGCGAAGCCGATGATGAAGCTGATCACGGCGGCCAGGGAGAAGGTGCGGATGCCGAACAGCTTGAGCGGCAGCACCGGTTCGGCGGCCCGGCGCTCGGCGGCGACGAACGCCACGGCCAGCAGCGCGCCGAGCACGGCCAGGCCGACGATCTGGGGCGAGCCCCACGCCCAGGTGGTGCCGCCGAGGGAGGCGACGAGGACCAGGCAGGTGGCGACGGCGGCGATCAGGGAGGTGCCGAGGTAGTCGATGACGTGGCTCGCCGTGCGGCGCGGGATGCGCAGGGCGGTGGCGATCACGGCGAGGGCGACGACGCCGACGGGCAGATTGACGTAGAAGACCCAGCGCCAGCTGAGGTGCTCGGTGAACACCCCGCCGAGCAGCGGGCCGAGTACGCTGGTGGCGCCGAACACCGCGCCGAACAGGCCCTGGTAGCGGCCGCGGTCGCGGGGCGGGACGATGTCGCCGACGATCGCCATGGACAGCACGATGAGTCCGCCGCCGCCGAGTCCTTGCAGGGCGCGGAAGCCGATGAGCTGGGGCATGTCCTGGGCCATGCCGCACAGGGCGGAGCCGATCAGGAAGATGACGATCGCGATCTGGAACAGCCGCTTGCGGCCGTACTGGTCACCGAGCTTGCCCCACAGCGGGGTCGCGGCGGTGGAGGCCAGGAGGTACGCCGTGACCACCCAGGACAGGTGCTCCAGACCGCCGAGGTCGCTGACGATGGTGGGGAGCGCCGTCGACACGATGGTCTGGTCGAGGGCGGCGAGCAGAAGTCCGAGGAGCAGGGCACCCATCGGGACGAGGACGTTGCCGGAGACGCTGTCCCCGTCGCGTTGCGTGGCGTGCGTGTCCAGGGCCATGAGACCTCCCGGGTCCTCGTGAACATCCTCCATCCTGGCGGGTGGCATCCGTTATGGCCTGTCGAGTCCGTTTGGAATTCCGTATTCCGGGACCTTGCGAACGAGTTGTGTGGAAGATCTGCATAATCTCTGAAGCTCGCGAGGGGACGCGAGGGGATGGGACGGAACGAAGTGACCGACGAGACCAACACCAGGTGCCCGCAGTGCGGCACGCCACGCACGCCGGCCAACACCCCGGCGTGCACCTGCACCACGGAGGCGGCCGACGCCCTCCGCGACACACGCACGGCGGAGGCGGCCGAGGCGGAGGACTTCAACCCCCTCCGCATACGCCCGTACGTAGAACTCAACCCCCAGCCCACCACTCCCCTGGAGGGAACCCCACCAACTGACATCGTTGCCACAAACCCGTTCCCGGGGACGGCGCATGCAACTGGGCCCGGCGCGGAGGCGTCGGGGGCCGGGGCGGGGACGGCGCATGCCGCCGGGCCCGGCATGGTCGGCGCGGGCGGATTGCCCGGTGCCGGAGCGGCGGAGGCCGGGGGAGCCGGTGGAGGCCACGTCGGCGCCCCGGACCACCACACCAGCTCGACGGGGGCCTACGGGCCCGGCACGGGGGCGGCGGGCGTCGGAGCGGGCGCGGCGCATGCCGCCGGGCCCGGCATGGGGGCCGCCGGGGGCGGGGCGGACGGTCTGTCCGGTGCCGGAACGGCGGGGGTCGGCGGAGCCGGGGGAGGCCATGTCGGCACCGCCGGACACCATGCGGGCGCGGCGGCGGGGGCCTACGAGTCCGGCACGGGGGCGGCCGGGGCCGGGACGGGTGGTCTGCCCGGCGTGGGGGCGTCGGGGGCCGGGGCGGGGGCGGCGCATGTCGCCGGGCACCACGCGGGCGCGGCAGGGGCCGCCAGCCCCGACGCGGGCGCGGGGGTTGCCGCTGGGCCCGGTGTGACGCAGGGCGCCGGGGGCGGGGTGGATCCTCGGGTTGGGTGGAGTTCTGGGGGTGGGGATGCCACCGTGGCGTTGCGGGTCGTGGGGGGTTCCGGGCCGGGGGAGCCGGAGCTGGTCGAGCGGGAAGCGGGGGGCGCGGCAGGACCGTCGGGCGCGCCGCGGGCGAGGCGGCGGCGGCGGTCTCGGCGGGCCGTGTTGCTCGCTGTGACCGGTGCCGCCGTGGCCACCGTGGCCGTCGCCGGCGTCGCCAGCGGACTGTTCTCCTACGAAAGCCCCGCCCGGGACGGCGCCGCCCCGCAGGAACTGCGGGAGAGCGTGCCCGACGCGACGACCACGCCCCCCACGGCCCCCGCCACGAGCGCGACGACCCCCTCGGCCTCCCCCACCGCCTCGGCCACCGACCCCACCGCCGACCCGACCCCGTCGGCCACCCCGTCAGCCACCGAGTCCAGCGCCCCGCCCTCCCCCACCGCGTCCGCCACGGCCCGCCCGAGCGGGACGACCACGTCCAGCACCCCCGCCGCACCGCCCCCGCCCGCCGCCGACCCGGTGCTGCGCCGCGGCGACCAGGGCCCCGAGGTCATGGACCTCCAGCGCCGCCTGCGCGAGGCCGGAGCCATGTTCGGCAGGCCCAGCGGCACCTTCGACAAGCGCACCGAGGACGCCGTACGCACCTATCAGTGGACCCGCGGCGTCAAGGGCGACGAACCCGGCGTCTACGGACCGGCCACCCGGGCCAGGCTGGAGTCGGAGACCGACCGGTCCTGAGCCCCGCGCTCACCGCCCGTCGGGCTCCGCGCGCTTGAGCCTCATGCGCGCCTCGACCCGCTCCCCGGCGTCCACCTCTGCCCAGAAGCGGTGCCCGCTGACGAACACGGCCAGTTCGTGTTCGCGGCGGCGCAGCTTCTCCACCTCCGCCTGCTCGTCGGCCGTCCAGCCGGGCGACGCGGGCCGCTCCACCATGCGCCAGCCCTGGGTGTCGCTGAACCCGTCCAGCGGTTCCACGGACCAGGGCAGGCGCTTCAGCAGGGCCGACAGCTCGGCCCGGACCTGATGCAGCTCCTCCTGACCGGCAAGGAGGTCACTCGGAAAGTCATAGGTCTCAGCCACGGCGACAATGCTACGCCTGTTCGATTTTGCGAAGCGAGTTCGTTCACGAGGTTCACGCGAACGTGTGTGTGAACGCGGATACGGGCGCGGGTGTGGGCGCGAGGAGGGGCGTGCGCGAGACTGGACGCATGTGCCGCAGCATCAAGACACTCCGCCCGCCCGCGCTGCCCGAAGAGGCCACGCAGGACGAGATCAGGGCCGCCGCGCTCCAGTACGTGCGCAAGGTCTCCGGCTTCCGCGCCCCCGCGGCCCACAACAAGGAGGTCTTCGACCGCGCGGTCGACGCCGTCGCCGAGGCCACGGCCGCCCTCCTGTCCGACCTGGAGGTCCGCGGCGCCCAGCCCGCGCAGAAGGCCGGCTGAACCCACCCCACCGCCCGGGGCACCCGCCCCGCACGGCGGCCCGCGGCGGCTACGCGCCCTGGGGCCCCCGGCGCATCAGGTACGTCGCCGCCACGCCCGCCCCGAACAGCGCCGCCAGGGACACCGCCGTCGCGATCCAGGTCGCGCCGAGCCACTGGGCGCCGTAGTAGCCGAGGGCCACGCTGTAGCCGGCCCAGGACAGGCCCGCCAGCGCCGACCAGGGCAGGAAGTCGCGCACCCGGCGGTGCGCCGCGCCCGCGCACAGGGAGACCACCGAACGCCCGGCGGGCGCGAACCGGGCGAGGACCACGAGCAGCCCGCCGCCCCGGGACAGGGCCGTACCGAGCCGTTCCCGCGCGGTGGTCAGCCGCCGGGAGCGGGCGATCGCGCGGTCCAGCCGCTCACCGCCGCGCCGGGCCAGCCGGAACGCCACGAGGTCGCCGAGCACGGACGCGGTGGTCGCGGACAGGATCAGGAAGAGGATGTCGGGCACCTGGTGCGGGACGTCCCCGGTCGCCGCACCGGACCCGGCGGCGGCCGCGGTGGCCGCGGTGATCACCAGCACCCCGCTCGGCAGCACGGGCAGGAACACGTCCAGCAACACCGACAACGCCACCATGGCGTAGATCCACGGGCCGGCGGTCAGCGACCCCACACTCTCCAGCAAGACATCTCCCCGTACTTCCCCCGATGACAGCCATACAGCGTACGCCGCCCGAGTGACGGTAGGGTCACAGGGGGCTGTGGAGAATAGGGAAATACCTGGCGTCCCTCCCGTGACCGGAAGGGACGCCACCGTACGAACGATGACGGGCACGGACGAATCCGCAACCGGAACCGCGACCGAAGACAGAACCGGAACCGGAAACGGAACCGGAAACGGTCAGACCGCGACCGGTGCCTGCTCGGCCGCCTCCGCCGCCCGCGGCCGGCCCGCCGAGCGCCGCGCGAGCACCCGGTCGAGGCCGAACGCGCCGGACCCGGTGAAGACCAGCAGCAGGAAGGCCCAGCAGAACAGGGCCGCCTGCTCGCCGCCGTTCTGGATCGGCCACAGGGCCGCCTCCTGGTGGACGTCGAAGTACGCGAAGGCCATCGAACCCGAGGCGACGAGCGCGGCGCCGCGGGTGCCGAGGCCGAGCAGCACCAGGCTGCCGGCGACGAGCTGGATCACCGCCGCGTACCAGCCGGGCCAGGTGCCGGCGTCCGTGGTGGTGCCGCCGAGCACACCGAAGAGCGTGGCGGTTCCGTGCACGGCGAACAGCAGGCCGATGACGATGCGGAACATGCCTATGACGTAGGGCTGGGCGCTGTCGAGGCGTCCGGACATGTGGGGGCAACTCCCTCGGTTTCGGTGTGACCGGCCGGGGTGACCGACCGGTCCGTGGGGGCACGGCGGTACCGATGAGGGATCAAGGTTAGGCAGACCTAATCTACGCTTGCAAGTTCAACATTTGGCCATGATTCCGTCTCTCCGGCCACCTCAGCCCCGGGAGTTGTCGCACGTAGCACGGCCCGCGCGACCGCGTCGGCGTCGGACAGCGTGACCGAATCGACTCCCGGCCGCACACCCGCCGCCGTCACCCAGTGCACGCCCTCGGTCGGCACCCCGAAGGCGAACCGGCGCGGGTGCGCACGGCCCTGACGGTCGATCAGACGGTACGGCCGCTCTGTTACGTCCACCCCACCCGTCTCGTAACCGTCCACGACATGCGGCCGGCACTCCCCCGCCCGCCACAGCCCCGCAAGCAACGCGTCGGCCGTGCGCCGCAGATCGGGTTCCGGCAGCCGGGCCTCGACCAGCGTCGTCACCCGCACCTGCGAACCGGGCACCCGGGGCGAACGGGCCACCCACGCGCCGTCCTGAGGCCGGACCTCCAGTCCCGGGCCGAGCACCGTCACCACGTCCGCCTCGACCAGCGCGAGAAGTTCCTCGACGCGGCGGCGTGGCGGGCCTATGGAGAGGAACGCGTTGAGCGGGGTGTACCAGCCGTCCAGGTCGTCCCGGCGCGACGTGCCGGACAGCCCCCCGTGGTCCACGACCAGCCGTATCTCGTTGCGCAGGTCGCGCAGCACGTCCAGCGCGGCCTTCAGCGGCCCGTCGACGTTCCCGAGCCGGGCCTCGGCCGCGTCCTCGCGCAGATGCCCGAGCAGCCACTCCCGCCACCGCGCCGTACCGCCGAACTCCCGCTCCCCGTACGGCCGGGCCAGCCGCTCCCAGTTCCACCGCGCGGCCCGCGCCACCCCGAACTCGTCGAGCAGCGCCGCCTCCCGGGGGTCGCCGTGCGGCAGCGCGAGGAACCGCTCCGCGAAGTCGCCGCGTCCTGCGGGCACTTCGGCGCCGGCCGAGAGGCGCAGGAGGGTGGCGTAGTAGACGGTCTCCACCTCCTTGGCCACCAGGGGCCACACGTCCGCGCGGAAGTCCGGGGCCTCGCCGGAGTCCGCGCGCTTGCGCAGGGCCGCCACCGCCTCCGGGGTGAGCACCAGCGGGGTGTGCCGGCCGTAGGGGCCCTTCGCGTTGTCGCCGCGCGCCTGGTACGGCACCCCGCGCCGCGAACCCGCGTACAGGCGCGGCTCCTCGCCCGACGGCAGGTAGCGCAACCCGCCGCCCTCGGTGGGCAGGAAGCGACCGCCGCGGCCGGTGGTCAACAGGGCCAGGTGGTCGAAGAAGTTGAGACCGAGCCCGCGCAGCAGCACGGGTTCGCCGGGCGCGAGCGCGGAGAGGTCGACGTCGGCGGGGTTGGCCGGCGGAATGTGGCGCAGCCCGTGCCGTCCGGCGTGCGCGGCGAGTTCGCGCAGGGCGGGGTCGGCGACCGCCGGGAGGTGCCCCTGCGCCAGCACGACGGCGGCGAGCCCGGTGAGGGTCCGCCCGTCGTCGAGCGTCAGCGTCTGCCGTCCGTCCGGGGCGTCGGCGAGCCGTACCGCGCGGGCCCGGTGCGTCTCGACCCGTACGTTCTCCGGTGCCCCGGCCACCAGCCGGGCGAACACCCACTCAAGGTAGCGGCCGTAGTGGGCGCGGGTCGGGTAGTCGTCCGGGCCCAGCTCACCGCCGGCCCATTCGTGCAGGCTCGGGCCGGGCAGGATCGGGCCCGAGCAGTCCACGCTGTCGTCCGTGAACAGCGTCACCTGCCCGGCGACGGTGTTCATCAGCAGCTCGGGCGACTGCGCGGCGCGCCAGACGCGGCCCGGCCCCGGCGGCGCCGGGTCGATCACGTGGACCGTCAACCGCGCGCCGGGCGGCAGGAGTTCGGGTGCGGAGGCGCAGAGGCGCTCCAGGACGCTGGTACCGCGGGGGCCGGCGCCGACCAGGGCGACGGAGACGACTGCGGATTCCTCGGTCGGTGCAGACAAAGGTGAGACTCCCGGGCGTGTGGGGCGCTTGGCAGCGGAACGGCCGTCGTAAGCGGACGGCCCGCTTCATCATGCCGGGGGCCGACACGGAAGCCAACGCGCGTCCCACAGGTCACAGTTGTCCCTCATGCACGGGTGAGGGTGGACTCCTCCACGGTTCGCAGGGTGCCGTCCTGCTGGGCCTGCTCCAGCCGCAGCGTGGCCGAACGGCCGCGCAGGGCAAGGGTCATGAGCTGGTTGCCGAACCAGGGGCCGCCGGTCTTCCGCCAGGCGACCGGCGGTCGGGGGCAGCGGCCGTGCCGTCGCAGGCGCCGCCCGAGCAGCCTGGCCGGCGCGCTCCAGCCGAACCGGAAGCCCATGCGTATCGAGAGCGGCACGGAGTTGTGCACGGGCGAGCAGGTGAGCTGGAGCACACGGGCGTCGGGCCCGCCGGAGGGCCAGGACGGCTCGGCGACGTACGCGTGGTGCACGTCCCCGGACAGCACGCAGATGGTGGCGGGCGCGTCCGGTCCCGACCCGGCCTCGGCGAGCAGCGCGCTCAGCATGGCGAAGGACGTGGGGAAGGCCGACCAGTGCTCCAGGTCGGCCGCGCGCCGCAGCCGCTCCCCGAAGCGGGCCCAGCGCGGCCCGCGGTCGCCCCGGCACAGCGCCGCGTCCCAGGTCTCGGCGTCGTGCACCAGGTGCGGCAGCAGCCAGGGCAGCGAGGTGCCGACGAGGAGGTGGTCGTAGGACCCGCGGTCGGCGAGGACCTGGTCGCGCAGCCACGCCTCCTCCCCCGGGTCGAGCATCGAGCGGCCGTCCTCGTCGAGCACGCGCGCGGCCCGGCTGTCGACCATGAGCAGCCGTACGCGGCCGAAGTCGCGGCGGTAGCTCCAGCGCACGGCGGCCGGGTCGGCGTCGGCCTTGGCGGCGAAGGCGCGCAGCGCGTCGGTGCCGTCGGGCACGGCGCGCACCTCGGCGTACAGCGGGTCGTCGGCCAGTTCGGCCGGGGAGAGGTTGCCGAGGTGCTGGTGGACCCAGTACGAGATCAGCCCGCTCAGCAGCCGCTCCTGCCACCAGTCGGTGGCCCGCATGTCGGCGAGCCAGGAGGCGGAGGTGTTCCAGTCGTCGATGAGGTCGTGGTCGTCGAAGATCATGCAACTGGGCACCGTGGACAGCAGCCAGCGCACCTCGGGGTCGAGCCAGGACTCGTAGTAGAGCCGGGTGTACTCCTCGTAGTCCGCGACCTCGCTGCCCGGGGGCTCGGTCAGGTCGCGGCGGGCGGCGAGCCAGCGGCGGGTGTCGTCGGAGGTCTCGTCGGCGTACACCTGGTCGCCCAACAGCAGCAGGACGTCCGGGCGTTCGCCCTCGGGGTCGGCGGCGATCCGGGCGGCGAGCGAGTCGAGGGCGTCGGGGCCGACGGGGTCGTGCGCGTCGGCCGGGGGCGCGGCCCAGCGGCAGGAGCCGAAGGCGACGCGGACGTCGGCCGTGCCGTCGGGGGTGCGGATGACGGAGGGCGGGAAGCGGGAATCCGGCGGCGGCCACACGCTCGCACCGTCGAGGAGCACCTCGTACGGCGTCGACGTGCCCGGGGTGAGCCCGTCGACCCGGATCAACGCGTAGTGGTGGCCCGCCACTTGGAAGGTGCGGGCGGTGCCGCCCGCCCCGTCGGCGCAGCGCACCTCGGCGGCGCACGGACGGCTCGTCTCGACCCAGACGGTCGCCGACGAGCCGTCGGCGTACCTCAACAGGGGCCCCAGGCACAGTCCGCCCACGATCACTCTCCTCCGTCGCCCCGTACGGTACGGAACGACGGGGGCGAGCGGGGAGGTTCCGACGTGGAGAATACGCACGGATGCGGGGCCGGGGGGCGTACGGGGGCGGTCAGCAGCCGCTCAGGTAGCTGGTGAGGGCCGTCTTCTCCGCGGAGTCGACGGAGAGGCCGTAGTAGTACTTCACCTGGACCCAGGCGCGGACGTAGGTGCAGCGGTAGGCCGTGCGCGACGGCATCCAGGTGGCCGGGTCCTGGTCGCCCTTGGACTGGTTGACGTTGTCGGTGACGGCGAGGAGCTGGGGGCGGGTGACGTCGTTGGCGAACGCCTGGCGCTGGGCGGTGGTCCACTTGCTCGCGCCGGAGTCCCACGCCTCGGCGAGCGGGACGAGGTGGTCGATGTCGACGTCGGAGGCGGCGCTCCAGGTGGCGCCGTCGTACGGGGAGTACCAACTGCCGCTCTGGGCGACGCAGGCGGAGTCGGTGACGACGTTGGAGCCGTCGCGCTTGAGGATGTACTCGCGGGTGTTGCAGGTGCCGCTGATGGTGATCCAGGTCGGGAAGAGGTCCCGGTTGTAGCCGGTGCGGTTCTCGGTGGCCACGGTGAGCTGGGAGAGGTAGCTGCGGGCGGTGGCGCCGCTGACCGGGGTGGGCAGGGCGGCGGAGGCGCTCGGCGAGTTGAACAGGGCGACGGAGGCGACCAGGCCGGTGAGGGCCGCGAGTATGCCGACACGTCGACGCGCGTAGAACTTCGGCATGCGAACTCCCTTGGAGGGTGAGGGTGTGGGAACCGCGGGCGGGGGAATGCTCGCGGCGCCGCATTGCGGGCAGGAGTGCGCCCGGTAAGAAGTTAGTGACGTGCACATGACACAACAAGACACGCGGTGGAATTGCCTCCGCGGTGACCGGCCCCACGGGTGAGACATCCGACGTCAGGGTCCAGGTGCGCGGTCCCGTACCATGGACGGCGTTGAAGGGGAGTAGCTCTTCGCCGGACCGTCGACACACTGCTCAGCACGTCTGAGCCGGCGCCCGGAGGCGAACCTCGTACGGGGTTGGCCAGCGAGACCTTCGGCAAGCAGTGCACGCCCGCGCCGGACGGCGGGGGCGCCCAGTGCGCTGTCCTGCCGGGGTGTCGTCGTGGCGAAGGACCCACACTCTCGGCGGGCGGCCCCCGACCGATTGAGGAACCTTGATCAGCTTGACCGTGACGGCACTCGTGTTCGGCGTCGTCTTCCTCGCCGAACTGCCGGACAAGACCGCGCTCGCCGGCCTCGTCCTCGGCACCCGCTACCGCGCCTCGTACGTCTTCGCGGGCGTCGCCGCCGCCTTCACGCTGCACGTCGCGCTCGCCGTCGCGGCCGGCAGCGTGCTGACCCTGCTCCCCCAGCAGATCGTGCACGCCCTGACCGGTGTGCTCTTCCTCGGCGGCGGGGCGATGCTGCTGCTGAAGAAGGACGACGGGGAGGAGCACGTGAGGCAACCCGAGAACCAGTCCTTCTGGAAGGTCGCCGGGGCGGGCTTCATGCTCATCCTGGTCGCCGAGTTCGGTGACCTCACGCAGATCATGACGGCCAACCTCGCGGCCCGTTACGACGATCCGCTCTCCGTCGGCGTCGGCGCGGTGCTGGCGCTGTGGGCGGTGGCCGGGCTCGGGATCGTGGGCGGGAAGGCGCTGATGAAGCGGGTGCCGCTGCGGTTGATCACGCGGGTCGCGGCGGTGCTGATGCTGGGCCTCGGGGTGTGGAGCCTGTGGGAGGCGGTGGCCGCGTGAACCAATCGCCGCACGGGTTGGACGCCGCGTGCGTCGAACGCCGGGTGAGCTGAACACCGGGTGAATGCTCGCGGGTGCGGTGGCGGGATGGCCTCCTCATTTTGTACCGTGGAGAAACAAAGTGGCTCCCGCCCGCTTCCCCTGACCGGCGGGCGGGGCCGCCTTGTCCCTGCCGGGGGCGCCGTGTGCCCCTCCGGGGGCCGCAGTCCCACAGGGGGCGCCCTCCGGGGTTCACCGCCCCTTCTTTCGGAAACCCGTCACTCCCGCCCCTGCCCCCGTCTCATCCCGTCCCCTCCCCGCCCCTCCCGTCCCACCTGGAGCCGCTCGTGCCGACCACCGTCCTCACCGCCCGCGCCCTGCTGCTCGACATGGACGGCACGCTCGTGAACTCGGACGCCGTCGTCGAGCGCGTCTGGCGGCGCTGGGCGGCCACCCACGGTCTGGACGGCGACGCGGTGTTCGGCGTGGTCCACGGCCGCCAGGGCCACGCCTCCATGGCCGTCCTGCTGCCCGACCGCACGCCGGAGGAGAACCACGCGGACAACGCGGTGCTGCTCGCGCAGGAGACGTCGGACATGGACGGCGTGATCGAGGTCCCGGGCGCCGCACGGTTCCTGGCCTCGCTGCGGGGCCTGCCGCACGCCCTGGTCACCTCGGCGGACGTCGCCCTGTCCACGGCCCGCATGGCCGCGGCCGGCCTCCCCCTGCCCGCGCTCCGGATCACGGCCGAGTCGGTGGGCGCGAGCAAGCCCGACCCCGAGGGCTTCCTGAAGGCG
The DNA here is from genome assembly GCF_040638185.1 of Streptomyces sp. NPDC026672. Lineage (NCBI taxonomy): Bacteria > Bacillati > Actinomycetota > Actinomycetes > Kitasatosporales > Streptomycetaceae > Streptomyces > Streptomyces sp. NPDC026672. The sequence continues at coordinate 90,090 of NZ_JBEZXS010000012.1, read as the reverse complement.
GCGGCCGACCTGGGCGTCTCCCCCGCGGACTGCGTCGTCTTCGAGGACTCGGGAGCGGGCATCGCGGCGGGGCTCGCGGCGGGCATGCGCGTGGTGGGCGTGGGCCCCAGGGCCGCCGCCCACCACCCGACGATCACGGTCCCCGACCTGACCCACGTCGAGGTGCACCCCACGGACACCCCGGACATCCACCTGCACATCAACTGACACGGCCGGCCCACCACTGACACGACGGGCCCACCGGGAACGGCCGAGGCCCGGAGCGGGGAACTCCCCACGCTCCGGGCCTCGATCATGTCCGCCCGCGGACGGTCACCGGTGGGCGCGGACGGTTTCGAACCGCCGACATCCTGCTTGTAAGGCAGGCGCTCTACCCCTGAGCTACGCACCCCGAATCGGTCGACAGCCTACATTGCCGCCGACGGTGCACCGCAAACCCGAATCAGGGGGTTACCCCCACCCCCGATCCGGTAGTGCGCAGGATCGTCGGCGGGGCGCCGGGTCCCTAGCGTCGTGGAGGTCACCATCGGTTCCTCCAGGGGGATTCTCATGAACCGTCGTCGTTCCGTTCCTGCCGTCGCCGGGCTCGGGGTGCTGCTCCTCGCGGTCACCGCCTGCGGCGCCTCCGCCTCCGGGGACGAGCACCCCGACCGGCGGAGCTTCCCGCTGCACGGGCGGGTGCTCACCGTGGACTCCGACGACTCGGCGCTGGAGATCGTCTCCGGCGGGAGCGGGGACCGGGTCCGGGTGACCCGCTGGTTCCAGGCGTCCGTCCTCGTCGGGCGCGACCCGCACGTCCGCTGGGCCATGAAGGACGACCGGCTCACCCTGCGGGTCACCTGCTCCGGCCTCGTCGCCGACTGCGCCGCCCGGCACCGGATCGAGGTCCCGCGCGGGGTCGCCGTCAAGGTGGCGGACGACGACGGCAGCGTCACGGCACGCGGGTTCCGCGACGCGCTGTCGGTCCGTACGCACGACGGGTCCGTGCGCGTCACCGACTCCACCGGCCCCCTGGACCTGCACACGGACGACGGCTCCGTACGCGCCGACGTCGCCTCCCGCCGGGTGCGCACGACCACCTCCGACGGCTCGGTACGGCTCCGGCTGCGCACCGTGCCCGACCTGGTGGACGCCCGCAGCTCCGACGGCTCCGTGACCGTCTCGCTGCCGCACGCGCCGTACCGCGTGAGCGCGCACAGCGACGACGGCGGCGTGCACGTGTCCGTGCCGCGCGACCCGGCGAGCGCCCACGAGGTCACCGCCCGCACCCGGGACGGGAAAGTCACGGTGCGAACCGCGAACTGACCGGGCCGTGTGTTCGTCCTTCACGGGTGGGACAATGGCACCAGCCCAGGGCGCAGCACAGCACGGGAGAGGGATGTGACGGCGACACCGGCCACGACACCTTCGCAGCCGCACCCGCCGTGCACACGGCCCAGGCGCGGACCCTCCGGACCCTCACCCTCGCCCCTGCGGGACGCCCTCACCCTCCTCGGCCTGCCCGTGCTCGTCGCCCTCGCGCTGCCCGTCGCGTTCGCCGGCGGCGGCACGCGCCGCTGGTTCGGCGGGCGGGCCGAGAACGAACGGGCGCAGGCGCAGGCCGCGAAGGACGACGCGGCCGCCGCGTTCTACGAACTGGACACCGCGCAACGGGACCTGCGGATCTCCGTGGAGACCATCACGGCCGTGGACGACTCCCCCGCCGCCCGCCGCGCCGTCGCCGACTTCGACGGTCTCGGCCGACGCATAGACGAGGCCAGCCACCGCTACATCGAGGCCGTGGACGCGCATGACCTCGACCGCGACGACCTGGAGGCGTCGGCCGCGGTCCGGGCGCGCACGGAACTGAGGGCCGCCAAGGACGAACTGGTCCGCGTCAAACAGGACCTGGACCGTTTCGGCGAGGGCCTGGGCCCGCTGCTCGGCAAGGCCGAGACCCAGCTCGCCCGGCTCGCGCCCGCCGTGGAGCGGGCCCGGCAGGCGCTGCTGGGCGCGTCGAACGCGCTGGACGCGGCCCGCGCCTCGGGGCTGGGCGCCGACGACCTCGCCGCCCGTCTCGCCGCGCTCGGGCCCGAGCTGACGAAGCTCAACCAGGGCGCCGGCCGGCACGGTGTGCCGCAGACCCTGGAGCGGGCCGAGCGGGTCGCCCGGGAGGCCGAGGCGATCCGGACGGAGGCGGAGCGGCTGCCGGAGAAGGCCGCGGAGATCGACCACCGGCTGGTCAGCCTGCGCACGCGCGCACAGGCGCTGACCACGCGTGCCGGGCAGGTCGATCCGGTGCTGAGCGAGCTGCGGCGCCGGTTCACGGCGGCCTGCTGGCAGGACCTCCAGCACGTGCCGGAGGAGGCCGGGCGCGACGTACGGCAGGCGGAGGCGAAGCTCGCGGAGGCGCGGGCCGCGCGGGACGCGCAGCGCTGGGCGGACGCGGCGGCGCTGCTGTCGACGGTGCGGGCGCTGCTGAACACCACCGACGAGGCGGTGTCGGCCGCGGGCGAGCGGCTGCGGCGGCTGAACGCCGTGCAGAAGGACCCGCAGCAGGAGATCGAGCGGACGCGGTTCGCGATCCGGGACGCGCAGCGGCTGGCCATGGCGGGCCGCTCGACGCCCGACCCGCGGCACGCGGGGCCGCTGGACGAGTCGGTGGCCCGGCTGGAGCGGGCGATCGCCACGCTGGAGGGGCGGCACCCGGACTACTGGCACTTCCTGACCGAGACGGAGGCGGTACGGCGGACCGTGGCGTCGGTCGTCTCGCGCATCCGTGAGGAACGCGGGGGCGGCCCGCACTGAGCGGCGGCGGTCCGTCCGGAACCGGCGTTTGCCGGGGGGCGGGGGTGGGCGGATATTGGGTAGTACGTACGGCCTCCACACGCGCCCAGGGAGGCGGAGATGGCTGCACACGCACTGCACTCGGCGTCGCGCAAGCGGATCCAGTTCGACGATCACCTGCCCGTCGATCACCGGCTGAGCCAGGTCTACCGGGTGGGAGCCGGCCTGATGGGGCTGTTCCTGCTCGCCTTCGGCATCCTCGGTCTGACGAACAACATCGGGTTCTTCGACACCGGCGACAACACCGCGCTCGGTCTGAACACCAACGGCACGCTGAGCGTGCTGTCGATCTGCGTCGGGCTGCTGCTGTGCGTGGGCATGGTCGTCGGCGGCAACTTCGCGTCGACGCTGAACATGGTGCTCGGGGTGCTGTTCATCCTGAGCGGGTTCCTGAACCTGGGACTGCTCGACACCGCCCACAACTTCCTCGCGTTCCGCATCCAGAACGTGCTGTTCAGCTTTGTCGTGGGGGTGCTGCTGATGTTCTTCGGGATGTACGGCAGGGTCAGTTCGACCCTCCCGCCCGACAACCCGTACTGGCGGGCGAGGCACCCTGAGGCGACGGCCGGGCCGCAGGAGCCTCCGGCACAGCACCGGGCCTGACGCGGCCGCAGCGGTTAGCCTGTGGGCATGCCTCGCTACGAGTACCGCTGCCGTGCCTGCGGCGACACGTTCGAACTGTCCCGGCCGATGGCTGAATCGGCGTCCCCTGCGGAGTGCCCTGCGGGTCACGCCGACACGGTGAAGTTGCTGTCGACGGTGGCTGTCGGCGGCGTCAGCACCGCGCCGCGGGCGCCGCGGGCGCCGCAGGCGGGGGGCGGGGGCGGGGGCGGTTGCTGCGGTGGCGGGTGCTGCGGGTAGGAACACGGCCGCGGCCCGGTGGGGGCTTGTCGCGCAGTTCCCCGCGCCCCTGGGGAGTCGGCGCCGAGGCCCGCTTCAGGAGCGCCCCGAAGGGGCGCGGGGAACTGCGCGAGCAACCACGACAAAGCCGCACCCGGCCAACGACCGCAACGCCCCGTCAGGGGCGCGGGGAACTGCGCGGCCAGCCCCCGCCGGGCCGCGGCCTCGACCGGGGCTCAGGTCGGAGCACTCCTGAGGCCGACCTCAGGGGCAACATCCCAGGGGCCCGGGGAACTGCGCGATCAGCCCCCGCCGGGCCGCAGGCGCGACCGGGGCTCAGGCCATCGGGCCCTGTTGGGCCGTCCTCAGGAGCTCTCTGAGGATTCGTTCGCCGGCCAGTACCCCCCGTTCCGGGAGGGCCGTGACCGTCGGGGTCGTCCAGTCCGTGTCGGCCAGTTCGCCGTGCCCGGGGCGCCAGCCCCGATCCGCGGCGAGGAGCAGATCGGCGTCCAAAACGGAGTCCCCCGCGGCCAGCGTCAGCTCCGCCCCCGTGCGGCGGGCGACCTCGCGCACGGCCGCGCTCTTGGTCAGCGGCTTCGGCACGGCGTACACCTTGCGGCCCTGGACGGACATCGTCCAACCGCGGTTCTCCGCCCACACCGCAAGCTCCTTGACCCATTCCTCGGGCAGCAGCTCACGCTCGACGACGAGGTAGACGAACAGGTCCTCGGCGACACGGTGCTTGCGCACCCACGCCGGATCGGCGCTGGCCTCCAGATGCTCCCGCACCTCCGCGAGCGGCGCGCACTCGTCGGCCAGCCGGGCCTGCACCGACGCGTGCCAGTCGGGGTCCGAGACCCCGTCCACCAGCAGGTGCCCCCCGTTGGCGCAGATCGCGTACGCCGGCGCCGGTCCGGGCAGGTTGATCCGCAGGTACTGCTTGCGGGTGCGGGTGGTCGTCGGGACGAACACCGCGGTGTCACCCAGCTCGGTCAGCAACCGGGACGCCGTCTCCGTCAGGTACGACAGCGGCCGACTCTCGTGGACCTCCACGCACAGCAGCCGGGGCGCCCGCGCGTCCGGCATGGTCAGCCCCAGGGCCGCCGCGGAGTAGATCAGCGTACGGTCGAGGTCGCTCGCCACCAGCACCGGCATCAGACGTTCACCGCCCGGCCGTCGGCACCCGTCGCCCCGCGCGTGTACTTGGGGTGGATCAACCCGACACAGGTGTACGGGAGTTCACCGACCTCCTCCACCGGTACGCCTCTCTGCTCGGCCAGCAGCCGCACGTGGTCGAGGTCGGCGCCCGCTCCGGCACGGGCCAGTATCCGCCAGGGCACCCGCCGCAGCAGCACCCGCGTGGTCTCGCCGACGCCGGGTTTGACGAGGTTGACGTCGTGGATGCCGTACTCCTCACTGATGCGCTCGACCGCCGCCCAGCCCTCCCAGGTGGGGGCGCGGTCGGTGGCGGCGAGCTCCTTCACCGCCGCGTCCACGGCGTCGGTGACCTCCGGGAAGCGGGCGGCGACGGTGTCCAGGAAGGCCACGGACACGTCGGCGCCGGCGAGTTCGCGGTAGAACTTCGCGCCGTGGAAGTCGTGCGGCCCGACGAGGTCCGCGCGCAGGACCGTGCGGGAGATCAGGCCGGAGACCGTGGAGTTGAGGCACGCCGACGGGATGAGGAAGTCGGCGCGGGTGCCGTACGTCCGTACGCAGGAGCCCGGGTCGGCGAGCACCGCGATCTCCGGGTCGAAGCCGGTGATGCCGTCGGACTCCTCGAACTCCCGTACGGCGTCGGCGAGTTCGCGGGTGATGGCGCCCTTGCCCGTCCAGCCGTCGACGAACACGACGTCCCGGGGGTCGTGGTGGGCGGCCAGCCAGCGCAGCGCGTTGGCGTCGATGCCGCGCCCGCGCACGATGGAGACGGCGTAGTGCGGCAGGTCCAGGTCGTACCGGAACCGCGCCCAGCGGCGCATCAGTATGCCCACGGGCGTACCGGCGCGGGCGAGGGAGACCAGCACCGGGCGCGGCGAGCGTTCGGCGACGACGGTCTCGGTGACGACGCCGACGGCCTGGGCGATCCGGGCGGCGGAGGTGGCGAGGGCCGCGTGGAACAGCTCCTGGTACTGGTCGCTGGGCTGGTACTCGACCGGCAGCGACTCGGCGTAGTGCGCGCCGCCGCTCTGGATGGCCTCCTCGCGCTCCTCGGTGGGCGCCTCCAGGGTCGTGTCCGAGAGGTCCTGGAGCAGCCAGCCGACCTCGTCGGGCGCGTACGAGGAGAATGCGGGGCCGCGGAGGGGCTCGGGCAGCATGGCCGGCCTTTCGGGTACGTACGGGGACTCGGGCACGTACGACGGTACGACGGCGAGCAGGACATGCGGGACATGCGCGCCGAGCTGGGCCAACAGCCCTTCGGGCGAGTGCAGTTCGGGGGTGTCGGCGGTGGAGTCGACGACGGCGACGACGGCGTCGAAGCCGGCGCCCGCGACGTTGTACGCGTAGCGCTCGCCGGGGCCGTCGGCCGGGTCGTCGTGGGCGGGGAAGACGAGGCGGCTGCGTATGGCGTAGCCGGGGTCGTCGACGGCGAGGACGGGTGAGCGGGTGGTGGTGGAGTAGCGCACCTCGCCGGGCACGAGGGGTTCCAGCTCGCGGGCGAGCCGCAGCGGCGCGTACATCAACTCCTCGAAGCCCAGCACGAGGACGCTCCGCGCGTCGGCCGGCAGGGCCTCGGCGATCCGGGCGCCCATCGTGGGCAGCGCGGTCTCCAGGCGAGTGCGGTGGGCGGGGGTGAACCCGTGTCGGCCGCCGTCCGGCAGGCGCCGGGGCCAGCGCAGTTCTATGCGTGAGGCGCGGTGACCGTTCGGGTGCGGGTCGGTGGGGGCTGGTCGCGCAGTTCCCCGCGCCCCTTCGGGGCGCTCCTGAAGCGGGCCTCGGGGCCAACTCCCCAGGGGCGCGGGGAACTCCGCGAGCGGCCACGACGGTGCCGCGGACGACGAACCACCCGCCGCACCCCCCTCGCCCTCGCCACCCTCACCCTCGTACCGGGCGACCAGTTGCCGGCCTTTTTCCAGGACGTCCGCCGGCAGGCGCACCGTTCCGGAGGCCGCCGCCACCAGGTCCACCCGCGCCCCGATCTCCGCCGCGAAATCCGCGAGGCGCCCCGCGTCGGCGGGCGACCGCATGTCGACCAGGGCCACCACGACGTACCGCTCGCGCGGATAACGGGCGTGCAGGTCACGGACGGTGTTGAGGACCGTGTTGCCGGTGGAGAACTCGTCGTCGACCAGCACCAGCGGCCCGTTCCCGGCGAGCAGCGCGGGGTCCTCGGGCAGCAGCAGGTGCGACGTGGCGTGGGAGTGGGCCTCCTCGAAGCCGCCCGCCCGCGCGACCCCGTCGACGGGCCGGCGCGTGGAGTGCAGGTACGGCGCGAGTCCGAGGCCGTCCGCGACGGAGTGGCCGAGTCCGGTCGCCGTCTCCGCGTACCCGAGCACCACCGCCGACGCCGCCTCCGTGTCGCCGAGCAGTTCGCGCACCCGGCGGCCGAGGGCGACCCCCTGTCCGTACACCACGGCCGGCGACTGGGGCACGTGCTTGCCGAGCACGTTGGAGACGAGCAGATGCGCGCGCTTGGGGTTGCGGCGTAGCGCGAGCCCCAGCAGGCCGGGCAGCGCGGCATCGCCCTCCAGCCGGACGCCGAGCCGCTCGGCGACCCAACTCCCGGACCAGACCCCGTCGTTCACTGCGTGATTCATGCGTCCCTCGGCTCGGCGGCGGTCACTCGGCTGTTCCGGCGGCGAGCAGCTCCACGAAGCCGGTGTCCTCGTGGGCCACGCCGAACACCTCGGCCCGCAGCAGGGTCCGCTCGGCCCAGGCGCGGTGCGGCTTCACCTCGTTCATCTTGTTCGTGTACGCCGACCTGAGCACGCCCCCGCCGCCGCGCTCGGGCCGCAGGATGTCCTGGGCGTCGCTGAACTCCTCGTGGCTCACCACGGACAGGGCGTGCACCGGCAGCACGTGGGAGGGGTGGATGCAGGTCTTGCCGAGCAGCCCGTTGGCCTGGTCGAGGGAGATCTCCCGCAGCAGGCCGTCCATGGCGTGCTCGATGAGGGTCTCACGCAGTTCGACGGCCTGCCCCTCCAGGAAGGGGCTGGTGCGCAGCAATGGCTTGAACATGCGCTCGGAGATGCGGAAGTACTCCCACACGGGCCCGGTGACCGTGAAGCCGGTGCCGTCGGCCCGCGCCAGCATGTTCACGACGTCGGCGATGACGGAGGCGACGATCTGCACGTCGTAGGCCGTCATGTCGGGCGCCCGGCGCAGTCCGTACGAGGAGCAGAAGTCGGTCACGCCGAGGCGCAGCGCGAGGACCCGGTCGCGGTACTTGTCGACCGCGCGGAAGATGCCCTCCAGGGTCTCCACCCGGGACTCGCGGTAGAGCAGTTCGGGCGACTCCAGGACGGGCATCGCGAACAGCCGCCGTCCGCTGGCGGCCTCGGCGCCGGAGAGCGCTTCCAGGAAGGGGATGCCGCGCTCCTCGGTGAACTTCGGCAGGACGAATCCGGACAGCAGCCGGACCGTGGGCCCGAGGCGGCGCACCAGGTCGGGGATCTGGCCGGGCGTACGGACGCGGATGAAGAGCAGCGGCAGCGTCGTGACCGGCCGGGAGTCCAGGTCGGCGAACTGGCGTACGAGGTTCTCCTCGCCCTCCAGCACCTCGGCGTCGGCGATGGAGTCCTCCAGGCACAGCACCATCGAGACCACACCGCGCTCGGCCTGCTTGACGACATCGTCGGCGAGCCTCGGCCGCGTGGCGGGGCTGTAGAGCGTGGCGCCCAGGGCGGCGGACAGCAGCCGGGCCGGGGAGTCGGCGGTGAACTCGCCCGGCTCCTGAAGGAAGAGGCGCTGCCGCACCTCAGGGGCGATGTGCCCGAAATGACGCATGGAACTCCCCCGTGGCACAAGGTGAGGCAGTGGATGTCGTGGATGGGTGGCCGGTAATAGTACGTACGGATCCATGTCGGAGGTTCCCGCGGGGCATGAATTTCAGGTAACGCAGGCACACATACCCATGGTGGACGGTGGTCGGCGCCGCGGCACCCCGCATTGTCGTGACCAGGACCGAGAGGGCAGGATGACCGCATGACGCACGCGATGCTGAAGGGGTCGAACGTCCCGCTGGAGGTCACGACGGTACGCGCCGTGCTGCGCTGGACCCCCGGGCAGGGGGTACCGGACATCGACGCGTCGGCGCTGCTCCTCGGCCCCGACGGTCGTGTGCGCTCCGACGAGGACTTCGTCTTCTACAACCAGCCCCGGCACCCTTCCGGGAAGGTGTGGCGGCTCGGCAAGAAGCGGACCGCCGAGGGCCTGACCGACACGATCCAGACGGATCTGACCGGTGTCGAGGGGGATGTCGGCCGGATCCTGCTGGTCGCCTCGGCGGACGGGGTCCCGTTCGACCAGGTGCGGTCGCTGCGGATCATGCTGTACGACGCGCAGGCGGCGGACGGGGAGGCGCTGGCGTACTTCGACGTCCAGCCGGAGACGGGTGCGGAGACGGCGCTGATCTGCGGGGAGCTGTACCGGCGGGGGGACTCCTGGAAGTTCCGGGCGCTCGGTGAGGGCTATTCGGACGGGTTGAAGGGGCTGGCGACGGACTTCGGGATCTCGGTGGACGAGTCCGAGGGGGAGCCCGAGCGGGAGCCGGAGCCTGCGGTGGCCCAGGCGGAGGTTTCGGTGCCGTTGCCTCCGGAGCAGCCGACCGCTGCGGTGCCTTCGCAGGCGGCTTCGGCGTATGGGTATCCGCAGCCGGCGTACGGGTATCCGCAGGCGGCGCAGACGGGGCAGGCCGCGGGGTACGGGTATCCGCCGCCTGTCACTGCCGTGCGGGGACCGGAGGTGCGGCTGCCGCCGCAGGGGCCGCAGTTCATACCTCGCTGAGTGGGGTTGCGCCCAGGGGGCGGGGGGCTGTCCAGGACGGCGCGTGCGGGCCGGTGGGGGCTGATCGCGCAGTTCCCCGCGCCCCTGACGGGGCGCTCCAGTCGGCGTTCCTGCTTACTCGACCTTTGTTTTGTAGCCTCGGCCCCATTGGAGGCCCCAGCCGTAGAGGCGGTCCAGTTCGCCCTGGAAGCCGTAGACGAACTTCACCTCGCGGCGGACCATCAGTTCGCCCTTGACGTTCTCGATCATCACCACCGCGCAGGAGCGGGCCTGGGGGTGGCGTTCGTCGAGGCCGATCTCGATGCGCGGGCCGTTGCTGGGGTACAGGGTCACGATCGCGTGCGTGCGGTCGAACGCGGGCGTCTGGTCGTAGATGTAGACGAACACCAGCAGGCGCTTGATGTTCTCGCGGTGGTCGAGGTTGACGTACATCGTCTCGCCGGACGCCGAGCCGAACCGGTCGTCGCCGCTGAGCTTGACGTACGGCGGTGCGTTCACGTCCCCGAGGTAGCCGCCGAGGGGCTGGACGACGCCCTTGGAGCCGTCCGCCAGCTCGTAGAGGCAGCCGAGGTCGAGGTCGACGTTGACCATGCTCTGCCCGTGTCCCATGACCTCCGGCGGCTTGAGCGCCTTGAAGGGGTGCCGGAACAGGCTCGTGCGCTCGACGCCCCCGATGTCGGACGTCCGCATCCGCCAGGCCAGGTTGACGCGCAGATGGCCCGTGGCCGCGTCCTGTTTGGTGAGCGACACCTGCTGGTGCCGCTTGGTGAGCTGGATGGAGTTCGTCGCGGCGCTGCCCGAGTCGAAGTCGGCCGCCCGTCCGCCCAGCAGTCCGTCGAAGAATCCCATTCCGCCCCCACTGCACCGGTGCACCTGTCCACGCCCGCGGGGCGGCCGGTGTACGGCCGCCCCGTCTTCAGAGCGTTCCTCGTCCGCAGGGGTGTCACACCCCGGTTTTCGGTCCCGGACGCCGGACCCCCGCCGTCAGACCCCGGACGGCACTTCCGTCTTCTCGTCCGAGCCGGCGCTGCCCTCGGCCGCCGCGAGCGCGCGGTTGCGGCGCACGGAGGACCAGAACGACCAGCCGATCAGGACGACGCCTACCAGACCGGTGATGACCTCGTTGATCTGGTACTGGATGGTGACCATGAGGATCACGGCCAGCGCGCCGATCGCGTAGTGGGCGCCGTGCTCCAGGTAGACGTAGTCGTCCAGGGTGCCCTGGCGGACCAGGTACACGGTGAGCGACCGGACGTACATCGCGCCGATGCCGAGGCCGAGGGCCATGAGGACGATGTCGTTGGTGATGGCGAACGCGCCGATCACGCCGTCGAAGGAGAAGGACGCGTCCAGGACCTCCAGGTAGAGGAACATGAAGAACGCGGCCTTGCCGGCCAGCAGGATCGCCGAACGTTTCTTCCCGCTGCGGACGGCCTCTTCCTCCTCCTCGTGCTCGCGTTCCTCCTGCGCCTCGAGCCGGTCCTCGAAGAAGCCGGAGAGGCCGCCGACGACCATGTACGTGATCAGGCCGGCGATGCCGGAGATCAGAACGGTCTGCGCCTTGTCGACATGGGCGCCGCCGTGCTGGTGGGCGTGGGTCGCGAAGGTGAAGGCGGTGATCAGCAGGACGACGAGGGCGATGCAGACCGACAGCATGTCGACCTTGCCGAGCTTCGCGAGGGGGCGCTCGATCCAGCGCAGCCACTGCACGTCCCGCTCCTCGAAGATGAAGTCGAGGAAGATCATCAGCAGGAACATGCCGCCGAAGGCCGCGATCGCCGGGTGGGCGTCGGTCACCAGTTCCTGGTAGCGGTCCTTGTTGTTGAGCGCGAGGTCGACCGCCTCGACGGGACCCATCTTGGCGCTGATGGCGACGATGACGACCGGGAAGACCAGCCGCATGCCGAAGACGGCGATGAGCACGCCGACCGTGAGGAAGATCTTCTGCCAGAAGGCGGACATCTTCTTCAGGATTCCGGCGTTGACCACCGCGTTGTCGAACGACAGCGAGATTTCGAGGACCGACAGGATGGCCACGATGCCGAATGCGGTCCACCCCCCGTAGAGAACCGCCAAGACCAGGCCGATCGCGGTGACCGCGAACGACCAGCCGAAGGTTTTCAGAAGCACTGGCTACCCCATCATGTGTAGGGGGCGCCCCCAGACGGTGTCTGAGAGAAGGTTTCCCCCGCGCCGTACTCGGCTTTACGAAACGTTGACTCCGAAGTCTAGAGCGATGCCCCTCAGCCCGGACGCGTACCCCTGTCCCACTGCCCGGAACTTCCATTCGCCCTGGTACCGGTAGAGCTCGCCGAAGATCATGGCGGTTTCGGTGGAAGCGTCCTCGCTGAGGTCGTAGCGCGCGAGTTCCTGGCCGTCGGCCTGGTTGACCACGCGGATGAACGCGTTGGAGACCTGGCCGAAGGTCTGGCCGCGCTCGTCGGCCATGTGGATCGAGACGGGGAAAATGATCTTGTCGCAGGTAGCGGGCACCTTCGGCAGGTCGACCAGGATGCTCTCGTCGTCGCCCTCGCCCTCACCGGTGAGGTTGTCGCCGGTGTGCTCGACCGAGCCGTCCGGACTCGTGAGCTGGTTGTAGAACACGAACCACTCGTCGCCCAGGACCCGTCCCTCGTGGCACAGCAGCGCGCTGGCGTCGAGATCGAAGGGGGCGCCGGTGGTCGAGCGGGCGTCCCAGCCGAGTCCGATCATGACGTTGGTGAGGTTCGGTGCGGCTTTCGAGAGGGAGACGTTCCCTCCCTTGGCGAGCGTGACGCCCATGGTGCTGGTCCTCCCCTTGGTGGTGCCTCTTCGGTTGTCCTGCGGGTCCGGCGCCGCGCGCGGGGGCGCGGCGCCGGACGGGGCGCCCGGTCGCCCGGCCTCAGACGTTGACGCCGAAGTCCTGCGCGATGCCGCGCAGCCCCGACGCGTAGCCCTGGCCGATGGCGCGGAACTTCCACTCCGCGCCGTTGCGGTACAGCTCGCCGAAGACCATCGCGGTCTCCGTGGAGGCGTCCTCGCTCAGGTCGTAGCGCGCGATCTCGGCGCCGCCGGCCTGGTTGACGACGCGGATGAACGCGTTGCGGACCTGGCCGAACGACTGCTGGCGGTTCTCCGCGTCGTAGATCGACACCGGGAAGACGATCTTGTCGACGTCGGCCGGGACGGTCGCGAGGTCGACCTTGATCTGCTCGTCGTCGCCCTCACCCTCACCGGTGAGGTTGTCGCCGGTGTGCTCGACCGAGCCGTCCGGGCTCTTGAGGTTGTTGAAGAAGACGAAGTTCTGGTCGCTGCCGACCTTGCCCGCCGTGTTCAGCAGCAGGGCGCTGGCGTCGAGGTCGAAGTCCGTGCCGGTCGTCGTACGGACGTCCCACCCCAGACCGACGATGACGGCGGTCAGGCCCGGGGCCTCCTTCGTCAGCGATACGTTGCCGCCCTTGCTCAGGCTGACTCCCACGAGTCCTCCATGTGGTGTCCAGGGGCGGGGAGCCCCGTCGTGCGTCGGATACCGGATCAACGATTCGATCCTAGTGACGGGTTCCCGCCGCCCGCAGGCCCTGGAGCCGAAGAATCACAGGGTGTCGAGCGCCTTCGTGTACGCGTCGAGGTCCCGGGCGTCGGGCATGTCGTTGACCACCGTCCAGCGCACGACACCCCGCTTGTCGATGATGAAGGTGCCGCGGACGGCGCAGCCCTTGTCCTCGGCGAGGACGCCGTAGGCGCGCGAGACCGCGCCGTGCGGCCAGAAATCGCTCAGCAGCGGGTACTCCAGGCCCTCCTGCTCGCCGAAGACGCGCAGGGTGGGGACGGAGTCGTTGGAGAGGGCGAGGAGCTGGGTGTCGTCGTTGACGAACCGCGGCAGGTTGTCGCGCAGTGCGCAGAGCTCGCCCGTGCACACGCTGGTGAAGGCGAAGGGGAAGAAGACCAGCACCACGTTCTTCTCGCCGCGGAACCGGGACAGCCGCACCGGGCGGCCGTGGTTGTCCTTGAGCTCGAAGTCGGGCGCCTCGTCGCCGACCTGGATCGTCATGATCCTGCATCCCTTCGGAGGGGCTGTTCGGGTGGGAGACACCCTACGCAGCACCCCGCGCAGGACATGCGGCGGCCGGGCCGGGCCTTTCGGCCCGGCCCGGCGAAACCAGCCCGTCCAGCTGCTCGGGGGTCAGCGCTTCGACTTGGCGGCCTTCGGCGTCACCAGACGCGAGCCGCTCCAGTCCTTGCCGACACTGACGCTCTTGGACGCCGAGAGCCCCGCGGTCGTCGCGGCCTCCGAGATGTCGCTCGGCTCCACGTACCCGGTACGGCCGGTCTTCGGCGTCAGGAGCAGGATGGATCCGCCCTCCTCGATGTACGTGGTGGCGTCCACCAGCGCATCGGTCAGGTCACCGTCCTCGTCGCGGAACCACAGCACAACGGCGTCGGCCACGTCGTCGTAGTCCTCGTCGACCAGGTCGCTGCCGATGACTTCCTCGATGGACTCGCGGAGCTCCTGGTCGACGTCGTCGTCGAAGCCGATCTCCTGGACCACCTGCTCGGGCTGGAACCCCAGCCTGCCGGCAGGGCTCGTCCGCTCCTCCGCGTGGTCCGCGGTCGCGCTCACGGGTTGCCTCCTGATCATGTCTTGGTGAATAACTCAGCCACGCGCGTGCGCGAAGCATTGGCCGTAGTCCACACGGGCGGGACGGATCGCGCAAGTACCCGGCCGTCCAGACCGCCGAAACGGTGACGATCCGGGCCGTGTCGCCGCAACTCCTGGCACGGTACCCCGATCCCGGGCGGCTCACATCACACCTTTCTGCCCCTTTTGTTCTCCGGGGAACCCTTCGAGGACCGAGCGATCGAACAGGTTCCCCAATCACCCCGGGTCACGGGCGTATCGTTCGTTTTGGTCGGGCCCGCCCGAGTCCGCCCCCTGTGTACCGGACGAACACCTCGATCACCCAGGGGTAAACCCCGGGGTAGAGATGACGCGGACCGTCGTGAGGTACACGATGGGGGACGGTGCAGGCACGGACGCGTACCGCGCAGACGCGACAACTCAGCCCTCCGACAGGTAAGGACCAGCGTGGCTTCCGGATCCGATCGAAACCCGATCATCATTGGCGGCCTTCCGAGTCAGGTTCCTGACTTCGACCCCGAAGAGACCCAGGAGTGGCTCGACTCCCTCGACGCCGCCGTGGACGAGCGCGGCCGGGAGCGGGCCCGCTATCTGATGCTCCGCCTGATCGAGCGGGCCCGCGAGAAGCGCGTGGCCGTGCCCGAGATGCGCAGCACGGACTACGTCAACACCATCGCCACCAAGGACGAGCCGTTCTTCCCCGGCAACGAGGAGATCGAGCGCAAGATCCTCAACGCGACCCGCTGGAACGCGGCCGTCATGGTCTCCCGCGCCCAGCGTCCGGGCATCGGCGTCGGCGGCCACATCGCCACCTTCGCCTCCTCCGCCTCCCTCTACGACGTCGGCTTCAACCACTTCTTCCGCGGCAAGGACGAGGGGGACGGCGGCGACCAGGTCTTCTTCCAGGGCCACGCCTCCCCGGGCATCTACGCGCGGGCGTTCCTGCTCGACCGGCTCAGCGAGGCGCAGCTGGACGGCTTCCGCCAGGAGAAGTCGAAGTACCCCGACGGGCTGTCCAGCTACCCGCACCCGCGCTCCATGCCGGACTTCTGGGAGTTCCCGACCGTCTCCATGGGCCTCGGCCCGCTCGGCGCGATCTACCAGGCGCGAATGAACCGCTACATGGAGGCGCGCGGCATCGCGGACACCTCCAGGTCGCACGTGTGGGCGTTCCTCGGCGACGGGGAGATGGACGAGCCCGAGTCGCTGGGCCAGCTGTCCATCGCCGCCCGCGAGGGCCTCGACAACCTGACCTTCGTCGTCAACTGCAACCTCCAGCGGCTCGACGGTCCCGTACGCGGCAACGGCAAGATCATCCAGGAGCTGGAGTCGGTCTTCCGGGGCGCCGGGTGGAACGTCATCAAGCTGGTCTGGGACCGCACCTGGGACCCGCTGCTGGCCCTGGACCGCGACGGCGTGCTGGTCAACCGCATGAACACCACGCCGGACGGACAGTTCCAGACGTACGCCACCGAGTCGGGCGCGTACATCCGCGACCGCTTCTTCGGGGACGACCACCGGCTGCGCGCCATGGTCGAGAACATGACCGACGACCAGATCCTGCACCTGGGGCGCGGCGGCCACGACCACCGAAAGATCTTCGCGGCGTTCTCGGCGGCCAAGGCGCACAAGGGCCAGCCGACGGTGATCCTCGCCAAGACGATCAAGGGCTGGACGCTGGGCCCCAACTTCGAGGGCCGCAACGCCACGCACCAGATGAAGAAGCTGACGGTCGCCGACCTCAAGGGCTTCCGCGACCGGCTGCACCTGCCGATCTCCGACCGAGAGCTGGAGTCCGGCCTGCCGCCGTACTACCACCCGGGTCGGGACTCGGAGGAGATCCAGTACATGCACGACCGGCGCAAGGGGCTCGGCGGATACGTCCCGACCCGTGTCGTGCGCTCGGCGCCGCTGGCACTGCCGGACGACAAGACGTACGCGACCGTGAAGAAGGGGACGGGCCAGCAGTCCATCGCGACGACCATGGCCTTTGTCCGCCTCCTCAAGGACCTCATGCGGGACAAGGAACTCGGCCGCCGGTTTGTGCTGATCGCGCCGGACGAGTACCGCACGTTCGGCATGGACTCCTTCTTCCCGAGTGCGAAGATCTACAATCCGCTCGGGCAGCAGTACGAGTCGGTGGACCGCGAGCTGCTGCTGGCGTACAAGGAGTCGCCGACGGGCCAGATGCTGCACGACGGCATCTCGGAGGCGGGCTGCACGGCGTCGCTGATCGCGGCGGGCTCGGCGTACGCGACGCACGGCGAGCCGCTGATCCCGGTGTACGTCTTCTACTCGATGTTCGGTTTCCAGCGCACGGGTGACCAGTTCTGGCAGATGGCCGACCAGCTGGCGCGCGGCTTCGTCCTGGGCGCGACCGCGGGGCGCACGACGCTGACCGGTGAGGGGCTCCAGCACGCCGACGGCCACTCGCAGCTGCTCGCCTCGACCAACCCGGCGTGCGTGGCGTACGACCCGGCGTACGGGTACGAGATCGCGCACATCGTGCAGGACGGTCTGCGGCGGATGTACGGCGGGGACGCCGAGCACCCGCACGGCGAGGACGTCTTCTACTACCTCACCGTCTACAACGAGCCGATCCGGCACCCGGCCGAGCCGGCCGACGTGGACGTCGAGGGCATCCTCAAGGGCATCCACCGGCTGAGCGCGGGCACGGCCGGGACGGTGCCGGCGCAGGTGCTGGCGTCCGGGGTGGCCGTGCCGTGGGCGCTGGAGGCTCAGCGGCTCCTCGCGAACGACTGGAACGTGCGGGCCGACGTGTGGTCGGCGACGTCCTGGAACGAGCTGCGGCGCGAGGCGGTGGACGTCGAGCGGTACAACCTCCTCCACCCGGAGGAGGAGCAGCGGGTGCCGTACGTGACGCGGAAGCTGAGCGGGGCGGAGGGGCCGTTCGTGGCCGTGTCCGACTGGATGCGGTCGGTTCCGGACCAGATCGCGCGGTGGGTGCCCGGCACGTACCAGTCCCTGGGGGCCGACGGGTTCGGGTTCGCGGACACGCGGGGCGGGGCGCGGCGGTTCTTCCACATCGACGCGGAGTCGATCGTGGTGGCGGTGCTGACGGAGCTCGCGCGGGAGGGGAAGGTCGACCGCTCGGTGCTGAAGCAGGCGATCGACCGTTACCAGCTCCTGGACGTCAGCGCGGCGGATCCGGGGGCGGCGGGCGGCGACGCGTAACGCTGCGCTGAGCCCGGGCCGCTTTTGAGTGGGCGCGGGTGGCACCTGGCCGGGCGCGAGCCGTACTCCCCGGCACCAGGTGATCACCGCCCGCGCCCGCCCGCGTCACGAAGCGCCGTGCGTCGTCCGCGGCATCGCCGTGGCTGGTCGCGCCCACGCGGCGGAGCCGCACATCGATACAGCCCCGCGCCCCTTCGGGGCGCACACTGCGCTCCCCGGCACCAGGTGATCACCGCCCGCGCCCGCCCGCGCCACGATCCGCCGTGCGTCGTCCGCGGCGTCGCTGTGGCTTGTCGCGCAGTTCCCCGCGCCCCTTACGGGGCGCAGGGTGCCGCAGGTGACAACGTGCCGTTGGTCAGATGTGGCCCATTCCCGCGCCCGCGTCGGCGTTTTCGCCTCGTTTGGTCAGGAGGGCCACGAAGATGGCGACCGTGGCGACGCCCGCAGCCACCAGGGACGCGAGGCTCATGCCGGACATGAACGTGTCGTGGGCGACGGCCGTGACCTTCTCGACGATCGGCTGGGGCATCTCCTTGGTGACGGGGGCGACGCCCACCTGCACCGCCTCCGACGCCTGGTCCAGCTGCGCCGGCGTGAGCTTCGGCAGCCCCGCCCCGGTCCAGTTGCCCGCCAGGTCGCTGTCGACCTTGGAGGCCATCACGGCGCCCAGCACGGCCGTACCGAGGCTGCCGCCGATCTGCATGGCCGCCTGCTGGAGACCGCCGGCCACACCGGACAGCTCCATGGGCGCGTTGCCGACGATGACCTCGGTGGCGCCGACCATGACCGGCGCGAGGCCGAGACCGAGCAGCGCGAACCAGATCGACATGGTGAGGCCGCCGGTGTCCGTGTCCAGCGTGGACATGCCGTACATGGCGGCCGCGGTGGCCAGCATGCCGCCCGCGAGCGGGACGCGCGGGCCGAGCTTGGTGATCGCGGCGCCGGCCAGCGGCGAACCGACGATCATCATGCCGGTGAGCGGCAGCAGATGCAGACCCGCGTCGATCGGGCTCATGCCGTGCACGTTCTGGAGGTAGAACGTCACGAAGAACAGACCGCCCATGAAGGCGATCGCCATGAGCATCATGAGGACCACACCGGCCGACAGCGGGACGGACCGGAACAGACCCAGCGGGATCAGCGGTTCCTTCACCCGCGTCTCCCAGAACGCGAAGAGCGCGAAGCCCACCAGGGACACGACGATGAACGTCCACGTCCGGCCGGCGCCCCAGCCCCACTCGGGGGCCTTGATGAGCGCCCAGACCAGGCAGAACATCGCGCCGGACAGCAGCGCGATGCCGAGCACGTCGAAGGAGCGCGGCGCGTTCTCCGCGCGGTGGTCGAGCAGGATCAGGACACCGAGGACCAGCGCGAGCAGACCGACCGGCACGTTGATGAAGAAGACCGACTGCCAGTTCACGTGCTCGACGAGGACACCGCCGAGGATCGGGCCGCCCGCGGTGGACGCGCCGATGACCATGCCCCAGATGCCGATGGCCATGTTGAGCTTCTCGGCCGGGAAGGTGGCGCGCAGCAGACCGAGCGCGGCCGGCATGAGCAGCGCGCCGAACAGGCCCTGGAAGACGCGGAAGGTGACGACCGCGGCGATGCTGTCGGACAGGCCGATGGCGCCCGAGGCGGCGGCGAAGCCGGTCACGCCGATCAGGAAGGTCTGCCGGTGGCCGAAGCGGTCGCCGAGCTTGCCCGCGGTGATCAGGGCGACCGCGAGGGCGAGGAAGTAGGCGTTGGTGATCCACTGCACGTCGGAGAAGCTCGCGTGCAGGTCCTTCGCGATGGCCGGGTTGGCGATGGCCACGATGGTGCCGTCGAGGGCCACCATCATGACCCCTACGGCGACGGTGATGAGAGTGAACCACGGGTGGCCGCGCAGGCCGGCGGCAGGAGCCGGGTCGGACGGCACGGACGGCGCCCGGTCCCCCGGCCCCGCTGTGTCGATGGTGGTCTGACTAGTCATACTGCACACGCTAATGACAGCCTCTGACAGTTGACAAACCAATTCACAAGTCGGTAACTGTCACGTCACTCACATAGAACGTGAACCGGGAGAACGGTTTGAAGGAGACGTGCGTCGAGACGCTGCGTGAACGCAAGAAGCGGCGTACCCGGGACGCGCTGCTGAGGGCCGCCGTCGAACTGTTCACCACCCAGGGGTACGAGGAGACGACCGTCGACGAGATCGCCGACGCCGTCGAGGTCTCCCAGCGCACCTTCTTCCGGTACTTCGCCGGCAAGCTGGAGGCCGCCTTCGCCCTCCAGGAGGTCGCCGAGGCGCACTTCGTCAGGGCGGTGCGCGAGCGCCCGCCGCACGAGGCGCCCATGGAGGCGCTGCGCCGGGCCGTGCTCGAGGGCTGGGACACCATGCACGAGACCATCGCGTCCGTCGTCCCGATCGAGCTCTACCTGCGCATGTACCGGGTGATCGAGTCGACGCCGGTCCTGCTCGCCGTGCACCTGCGCCGTTCGGCGGAGACCGAGGAGGAGCTGGCCCGGGTGCTGGCCGACCGCGAGGGCCTGGACACGGCGGCCGACCCCCGGCCGCGGCTGGCGGTGGCGGTGTTCGGCGCGGTGATACGGGTGACCGAGCGCCGGTGGTCGACCGGCGACGACTTCAGCGTCACGGCGATGCGCGAGCTGACCGCGTCCCACCTCGATCAGGTCGGCTCGGCCCTGACCGGGAACTGGCGCGCGTCCTGAGACCGGAGTCACGGGCGGTGAAACGTGATAACCGCCACTCGGTTTCCTCGCGACCCGCCCGTTCTCCTAGGGTGTCCTCCCAGTGACTTCCTTCGACACCTCCCCGCAACTCAACGTCTGGCGTGCCCTGCTCGCCCTGGCCGTCGTGTTCGTGATGCTCGCGACGACGGGCTGGACGGCCCTGCACAGCCACCGTGAGTCCACCGCCCTCCAGACCTCGCTCGACGCGTGGGAGGACGGCAGCGTCCACGGCCGACGGCTGCCGGACCCGCACGCCGCGCCGGCCCTGATCGCCCGCTTCTTCGCCGGCCTCGGCAGGCACGAGCGCACCCGCCTCGCGGAGCGCTACCCCCTCGCGGTCGGCAACATGAACGGCGCCCCCGTCGCGCTGCGCTACCGCGCCAACCGGGTCGCCCTCGGCGAGGCGCGCGCGGACGAGAAGAAGCGCATGCACGACAGCCGGCTCACGCCCGCGGGCCAGCAGCAGGCGGGCCGCCGTATGCACCGCTACGAGGCGCTGATGGCGAAGGGGCGGCAGATCCTCGCCTTCGACCCCGGCGGCTCGGGCCGGATCGCGGAGGTGTTCGGCGACCTGACGCGGGCCGAGCGGGTCTCGGTCGTCGTCCCCGGCGTCGACACGGACCTGCTCACCTACCAGAAGACCAGCCACAAGTACTCCGCGACGGCCGGCATGGCCGAGGCGCTGTACGCGGCCGAGCGCGCGGCGGGCCCGGCGACCCGTACGGCGGTGATCGCCTGGGCCGACTACACCGCGCCCGACGGCCTCGGGGTCGAGGCGGCCACGGCGATGCGCGCCGAGGACGGGGCCGTACGGCTGAACGCCCTGCTGCGGGCGCTGCCCGGCCGGGCGCCGCTCTCGATGTTCTGCCACAGCTACGGCTCGGTGGTCTGTGGGGTCGCCGCGCGCGGCATGCCGGAGCGGGTCACCGACATAGCCGTGGCCGCGAGCCCCGGGATGCGGGTCGCCAAGGCCGCCCACCTGGGCACGGACGCGCGGGTGTGGTCGATGCGGGACGCGTCGGACTGGGTGCAGGACGTGCCGTACCTGGAGGTCGGGGGGCTCGGGCACGGCGCGGACCCGGTGTCGGCCGCGTTCGGCGCGCGGGTGCTGTCCGCGCACGACGCGCAGGGACACAGCGGCTATTTCGAACCGGGCACGGACAGCCTGCGCAACCTCGCGGACATCGGTGTTGGCGCGTACCGATCGGTGCGCTGCGCCGGAGGCAGTGACACGTGCAGGGTGGGTTTGCCCGGTACGACGGCCGCAAAACGCGCGTAGAAGCGCAGGAACTGCGGTCCGCGAAGGGAGGGCGCGGACGAGGGTGTGCCGCATACGATGACCCGCATGGGTGACGTACTGGCCGGATTTCATGCCGCCTGGGAGTTCGAGTCCGACTCCGTGCTCATCCGCTACGAGAGGGGGATTCGAACACCGAAGCTCTTCCAGGCCCTGGGTGAACGGCGTGTCCCCCTCTCCGCCCTCGAAGGCGTGGGCGTCGCCCCCGGCCGGCGCGGCACGGTGGTGCTGCGGGCCCTGCCCCGCCCCGGTGCCGATCCCCTCGTCGAGGCCGCGGCAGGACAGTTGAAGGAGGGGCACGACCCCTACCGCCTCGTGCTGCCCGCCGAGCGCGAGACCCTCGCCGAGTACTACGCGGACGAACTGCGCCCCCTGCTGACCGAGTCGGGCCCCGCGGAACGGCATCTGGTGCCGCCGCCCGAGGCGCCGATGCACTTCAAGGCGTACGACGCGAAGGCGTCCTTCGACGGGACGTCCGTGCACTTCCGCTGGTTCTGGACGGGCGCGTCCTCGGCGAAGTGGAAGGCCGGCGACCAGAGTTTCCCGGTCGCCGACCTGAGCGGGGTCGAGTGGCGCTCGCCCGAGGTCTTCGAGGGGCACCTGCGGCTGCTGCACCGCGACCCGCCGGCCGACCGGCCCGCGCCGCCCGACCAGGACCCGGCGACGGTGGTGTTCGGCCTGGGCTACGGTCCGGTCCACGAGTCGCTGCCGTTCGCGGCGGCCGTGCTGGCCGCGGTCCGGGCGCACGGTCCGGTGGCCGCGGTGACCGCGACGCCCGGGGCGCGTGTCCCGGACCCCCGCCGCGACCCGGCGGACATCGCCGAGCGCATCCGGCACCTGGGGGAACTGCACCGGGCGGGGCTGGTCACGGACGAGGAGTTCTCCGTCAAGAAGGCCGAACTGCTGGCGGAGCTGTAGCGGCCCGGCGCGGGGCGACCAGACCGTTCTCGTAGCACTGGCCCGCGTCGCCGTAGAAGCCGATCTTCCGGTCGAGCACGGCGAGCGTGTCCTGCAGTTCGGCGATCCTCGACAGCACGTCCCGGCGGGTGGCCATCAGCAGTTCGTGGCGCTCCGGGTAGGTGTGCTCGCCCTCGCGCACCAGTTCCGCGTAGCGCACCATGTCCGCCACCGGCATGCCCGTCAGCCGCAGCTTGGTCACGAGGTCCAGCCAGTCCAGGTCGCCGTTGGTGTAGCGGCGCTGGCCGGTGTGCGAGCGGTCGACGTGCGGCATCAGACCGATCCGCTCGTACCAGCGCAGGGTGTGGGCGGTCAGGCCGGTGACGGCGACGACCTCGCTGATCGTGTACGTGTCCTGTCCGTCGCGCCGCGTGGGCCGGGGCTCGTCGGCGGGGTTCCGGGACCGGTCGGTGTCCGCGTGCCTGGTCTGCATCACCGTCATGACCTCCACGCTATGACCTTCGAGTGCGCTCGAAGCAACCCGCGCCGACGGGAAAGAGCGGGACGAGCCCGGCGCGGGGTGACTAGCGTTCGGTTCATGATTGTTGTGCGTCGGGCCGTGCCCGGAGACGCGCGAGAAGTGCTGCGTCTGCGTCAAGTAATGATCGATTCGATGTTTGGAACCGACCGTTCCACGGACTGGCACGGGGAGTCCCTGCCCAGTCTGCGCGAGCGCCTGGGCGGGTCGGAGGGCGACTTCGCCGCGTTCGTGGTGGACCACCCCGAGCGGCCGGGCGTCCTGGCGTCACTGGTCGCCGGAACGATCGAGTACCGGATCGGCCGCACCGGCAACCCGCTGGGCACCGTCGGCTTCGTGTTCAGCGTCGCCACCGACCCCGACGCCCGCCGACGCGGATACGCCCGCGCGTGCATGGGCGAACTCCTCGACTGGTTCCGCTCCCGCGGCGCCGCCCAGGTCCAGCTCACCGCGTCCGCCGAGGCCCGCCCGCTCTACGACTCCCTGGGCTTCCGGCCCAAGCCCGACCCCTTGCTGGAGCTGACCCTCTGAGCCCTTAGGCTCGTCCGCATGTCGCTCCAGAGCCTCGCGCTGATCGAGAACTGGCCCGTGCCCACCGCCGCCGCGGGTGTCGTACGGGCCGACGGCACCGTCGCCGGCGTCCACGGCCCCGCCGACCGGCCCTTCCCGCTGGCCTCGGTCACCAAGCCGCTCACCGCCTACGCCGTGCTCGTCGCCTACGAGGAGGGTGCCGTCGAACTCGACGAGCCGGCCGGGCCGCCCGGGGCGACGGTCCGTCATCTGCTCGCCCACACCTCGGGACTGGCCTTCGACGAGCACCGGGTGACGGCACCGCCCGGTGAGCGGCGGCTGTACTCCAACGCCGGGTTCGAGCAGCTCGGCGACCACATCACCAAGGCGACGGACATTCCCTTCGGGGAGTACCTGCGCCAGGCGGTCCTGGCGCCGCTGGGGATGACGTCGACGTCCCTGACGGGGTCGCCGGCGAAGGACGGCGTGTCGACGGTGGCGGACCTGCTGCGGTTCGCGGCGGAGCTCCAGGCGCCCCGGCTGCTCGACCCGCGGACGGTCGCCGAGGCGATGACCGTGCAGTTCCCGGGGACCAAGGGCGTACTGCCGGGGTACGGGCACCAGAACCCGAACGACTGGGGGCTCGGCCTGGAGATCCGCGACTCCAAGTCCCCGCACTGGACGGGCGCGTCGTCCTCGCCGCGCACGTTCGGCCACTTCGGGCAGTCCGGCACGTTCCTGTGGGTGGACCCGGAGGCCGGTGCGGCGGCCGTCGCCCTGACGGACCGCGCGTTCGGCCCCTGGGCGGCCGAGGCGTGGCCGGCATTCACGGACGCGGTCCTAGCGGAACTCGGCTGACGCTTCGGCGAGGAGCACCCCGCAGGGGCGCGGGGAACTGCGCGAGCGGCCACGACGATGCCGCAGCCGACGGACGGCATGTCGTGGCCCCTACGGTGGATCTCAGGTGGCCATCTCCCACAGCAGCAGCTCGGCCGGGGTGCGGGCCACCGCCTCAAGGTCCCGCGCCTCAGTGATGCGGGCCGCGTCGCCCGGGGCGAGTTCTTCACCGGCCAAATCCACCTCGCCGCGCACCACGTGGACGTACACGTACGGCGCGTCGGGCACCGCCGTGCGTTCGCCGGGGACCAGTCGGCGCACATGCAGCATCGCGCCGGCCTCGGGGACCGCGTACGGGGTGGAGTCGGCGATGCCGCGGACGACCTCGTAGGCCGGGTCGCCGCCGGGGTCGCGGGGGGCCAGCCACATCTGCACGAAGGTCAGCGGGACGGTCCCGTCGTTGCGCTCCACGTGGCGCACCCCGCCCGCCGAGCTCAGGCGCTGCACGTCGCCGGGGCGCACCAGCGTCTCGTGCCCCGTCGAGTCACGGTGCGTCAGCTCGCCCTCGACCACCCAGGTGACGATCTCGGTGTGGCTGTGCGGATGCTCGTCGAACCCGGCGCCGGGCGCCAGCCGCTCCTCGTTGCAGGCGATGATCGCCCCGAACCGGAGGTTGTCGGGGTCGTAGTGCGCCCCGAACGAGAAGGCGTGCCGGGACTCGATCCCCTCCCCCGGCTCCCCGCCCGCATACCGCTCCCCGCTCCGCCGCACGACCGTCACACCCCCACCGTAGACCCGGCACCCACCCGTTCCCACACGTCCCGCCCGCCCCACCGGCCCCACGGCGCCGTGGACGCGCCGTGGCCGGGACGGCGGCGTGCGGCGGGGGCAACGGCGACCCCTGGGGGACCGAGGCATCCCGATAGGGCAGTCTTGTCCCCGTGCCCGAACCCGAATCCCGGCGGCCCGACCCGGCCGCGCACGACGTCCACGCCCACTCCGCGACCCTGAGGCGGCTGGAGAAGTCGTCCGGCTCCCTCGCCGCCCAGGCCATCGCGCGCATGGACGAGACCCTGCCGTGGTACCGGGCCATGCCCCCGGAGAACCGTTCCTGGATCGGGCTCGTGGCCCAGGCGGGCATCGCCGCCTTCACCGAGTGGTTCCGGCACCCGGACGCCCCGCAGGCCATCTCGACGGACGTGTTCGGCACCGCGCCGCGCGAGCTGACCCGGGCCATCACCCTGCGCCAGACCGTGGAGATGGTGCGCACCACCATCGAGGTCATGGAGTCGGCCATCGACGAGGTGGCCGCCCCCGGCGACGAGGCCGTACTGCGCGAGGCGCTGCTGGTGTACGCCCGCGAGATCGCCTTCGCCACCGCCCAGGTCTACGCCCAGGCCGCCGAGGCACGCGGTGCCTGGGACGCCCGTCTGGAGTCCCTGGTCGTCAACGCCGTTCTCAGCGGCGAGGCCGACGAGGGCGCCGTCAGCCGGGCCGCCGCGCTCGGCTGGAACTCCCCCGAGCACGTGTGCGTCGTGCTCGGCACCGCGCCCGACGGCGACAGCGAACTCACCGTCGAGGCGATCCGGCGGGCCTCCCGCCACGCCAAGCTCCAGGTCCTCACCGGTGTGCTCGGCGACCGCCTGGTGGTGATCGCGGGCGGCAGCGACAACCCGCTCGCCGTCGCCAGGTCACTGATCGGCCCGTTCGCCGCGGGACCGGTCGTCGCCGGCCCCGTCGTGCCCGACCTGCTGGCCGCCACCCGCTCCGCCCAGGCCGCCGCCGCGGGGCTCAAGGCCTGCTCCGCCTGGCAGGACGCGCCCCGCCCGGTCCTGGCGGACGATCTGCTTCCGGAGCGCGCCATCGCCGGTGATCCCAGTGCGCGTGAACAGCTGGTGGAGGAGATCTACAGACCGTTGGAGGAAGCGGGTTCGGCCCTTCTGGAGACTCTCTCCGTCTACCTCGAACAGGCGAGCAGCCTGGAGGGGGCCGCCCGGATGCTCTTCGTCCACCCGAACACCGTGCGCTACCGGCTCCGACGTGTGACTGACGTCACCGGTTGGTCGCCATCCGATGTACGATCCGCGTTCACGCTGCGGATCGCACTGATCCTGGGGCGTCTGGTCGATGGAGATCCCCAGTCCTAGCCTTTTGTAGGGGGCCCACAAAACCCCCTCCTGTTCTTCGTCCCTGTCCCCACGGGCGGCTTCAGCCGTCCCCAAGAGAGAGTGTGAGAGTGCTTGTACTCGTCGCTCCCGGCCAGGGCGCCCAGACGCCCGGCTTCCTGACCCCCTGGCTCGACCTGCCCGGCGCCGCCGACCGTGTCGCCGACTGGTCGGACGCCATCGGACTCGACCTGGCCCACTACGGCAGCCGGGCCGACGCGGACGCCATCCGTGACACCGCGGTGGCCCAGCCGCTGCTCGTCGCCGCCGGGATCCTGTCCGCCACGGCACTCGGTGACGTCTCCCCCGGCGCGGTCGCCGGCCACAGCGTCGGCGAGATCACCGCCGCCGCCTTCGCCGGTGTCCTGCCCGACACCGCCGCCCTCGGCCTCGTGCGCAAGCGCGGCCTCGCGATGGCCGACGCCGCCGCGATCACCGAGACCGGCATGTCGGCCCTGCTCGGCGGCGACCCCGACACCTCCGTAGCGCACCTGGAGAAGCTCGGTCTGACCCCGGCCAACATCAACGGCGCGGGCCAGATCGTCGCCGCGGGCACGCTGGAGCAGCTCGCCGCGCTGAACGACGACAAGCCCGAGGGCGTCCGCAAGGTCGTCCCGCTGAAGGTCGCCGGCGCCTTCCACACCCACCACATGGCCCCCGCCGTCGAGACGCTCGCCGAGGCCGCCGCGGACCTCTCCCCTGCGGACCCGAAGGTCACGTACGTCTCCAACAAGGACGGGCAGGCGGTGACCGGCGGTGCCGAGGTGCTGGAGCGCCTGGTCGGCCAGGTCGCCAACCCGGTCCGCTGGGACCTGTGCATGCGCACCTTCCAGGAGCTGGGCGTCACCGCGCTGATCGAGGTGTGCCCCGGCGGCACCCTGACCGGCCTGGCCAAGCGCGCCCTGCCCGGTGTCCGCACGCTCGCCCTGAAGACCCCCGACGACCTCGACGCGGCCCGCGCCCTGATCGCCGAGCACTCCCACGCCTGACGCCCCAAGGAGCCGTACGATCATGTCGAAGATCAAGCCGAGCAAGGGCGCCCCGTACGCGCGCATCCTCGGGGTCGGCGGGTACCGCCCGACCCGGGTGGTGCCCAACGAGGTGATCCTGGAGAAGATCGACTCGTCCGACGAGTGGATCCGCTCGCGCTCCGGCATCGAGACCCGGCACTGGGCGGGCCCCGAGGAGACCGTCGCGGCCATGTCGATCGAGGCCGCGGGCAAGGCGATCGCGGACGCGGGCATCTCCGCCGAGCAGATCGGCGCCGTTGTCGTCTCGACCGTCTCGCACTTCAGCCAGACCCCGGCCGTGGCGACGGAGATCGCCGACAAGCTGGGCACGGACAAGGCCGCCGCCTTCGACATCTCGGCGGGCTGCGCGGGCTTCGGCTACGGGCTGACGCTCGCCAAGGGGATGGTCGTCGAGGGCTCGGCCGAGCACGTGCTGGTCATCGGCGTGGAGCGGCTGTCCGACCTGACCGACCGGGAGGACCGGGCCACCGCCTTCCTGTTCGGCGACGGCGCGGGCGCGGTCGTGGTCGGCCCCTCGCAGGAGCCCGCGATCGGCCCCACCGTCTGGGGCTCCGAGGGCGACAAGTCCGAGACCATCAAGCAGACCGTGCCGTGGGACCGCTTCCGGAGCGACGACGTCTCCGGGCTCCCCCTCGACAGCGCGGGCAACGTCAAGTTCCCCGCCATCACCCAGGAGGGCCAGGCGGTGTTCCGCTGGGCCGTGTTCGAGATGGCGAAGGTCGCGCAGCAGGCGCTGGACGCGGCCGGGATCACCCCGGACGAGCTGGACGTCTTCATCCCGCACCAGGCCAACGTGCGGATCATCGACTCGATGGTGAAGACCCTCAGACTGCCGGAGCACGTCACGGTCGCCCGTGACATCCGCACCACCGGCAACACCTCGGCCGCCTCGATCCCGCTCGCGATGGAGCGGCTCCTGGCGACCGGCGAGGCGAAGAGCGGCGACACCGCGCTCGTCATCGGTTTCGGGGCGGGTCTCGTGTACGCCGCGACGGTCGTTACCCTCCCCTAGGCACTCCGTGCCGGATCATGCGTCCGGTACGGGTTGAGCACCACCGCCACACCCTCTGGATTCACAACGAAGGAGCGCCAACATGGCCGCCACTCAGGAAGAGATCGTCGCCGGTCTCGCCGACATCGTGAACGAGATCGCCGGCATCCCGGTTGAGGACGTCCAGCTGGACAAGTCCTTCACCGACGACCTGGACGTCGACTCGCTGTCCATGGTCGAGGTCGTCGTCGCCGCCGAAGAGCGTTTCGACGTCAAGATCCCGGACGAGGACGTCAAGAACCTCAAGACTGTCGGCGACGCGACCGACTACATCCTCAAGCACCAGAGCTGAGTCACCCTCAGGTCTGAGGCTGCAAGCCCCGCCACCCGGCGGTGGCGCCGCTGAATCCTCGTACTCGTTGGAGAAGAATTCCCGTGAGCCCGACCAATCGCACCGTGGTCGTCACCGGTATCGGCGCAACCACACCGCTGGGTGGCGACGCAGCCTCTACCTGGGAGGGCCTGATCGCCGGCACCTCCGGCGTCAAGCCCCTGGAGCAGGAGTGGGCCGCCGACCAGGCGGTCCGCATCGCGGCGACCATCGCCGTGGAACCCCTGGAGGTCATCCCGCGGACCCAGGCCCGCAGGCTCGACCGTTCGGCGCAGTTCGCGCTGATCGCCGCCCAGGAGGCGTGGGCCGACGCCGGCTTCACCGCCAGGGCCGGTGACGACGCGTCCATCGACCCCGACCGGCTCGGCACGGTCATCGCCTCCGGCATCGGCGGCGTGACGACCCTACTGGACCAGTACGACGTGCTGAAGGAGAAGGGCGTACGCCGCGTCTCCCCGCACACCGTCCCCATGCTGATGCCGAACGGCCCCTCGGCCAACGTCGGCCTGCTCGTCGGCGCGCGCGCCGGCGTGCACACCCCGGTCTCCGCCTGCGCGTCGGGCGCCGAGGCCATCGGTTACGCCATCGAGATGATCCGTACCGGACGCGCCGACGTCGTGGTCGCGGGCGGCACCGAGGCGGCGATCCACCCGCTGCCCATCGCCGCGTTCGGCAACATGATGGCGATGTCCAAGAACAACGAGAACCCGCAGGGTGCCTCGCGCCCCTACGACGTGGACCGTGACGGCTTCGTCCTCGGCGAGGGCGCGGGCGTGATCGTCCTGGAGTCCGCCGAGCACGCCGCCAAGCGTGGCGCCCGGGTGTACGCGGAGGCGGTCGGCCAGGGCATCTCCGCCGACGCCCACGACATCGTGCAGCCGGAGCCCGAGGGCCGCGGCATCTCGCACGCGCTGCAGAACCTGCTGGACAACACCGACCTGGACCCGGCGGAGATCGTGCACGTCAACGCGCACGCCACCTCGACGCCTGCCGGTGACGTGGCCGAGCTGAAGGCGCTGCGCAAGGTGTTCGGCGACGACGCGGACCACATGGCCGTCTCCGCGACGAAGTCGATGACGGGTCACCTGCTCGGCGGTGCGGGCGGGGTGGAGTCGGTGGCGGTCGTGCTCGCGCTCTACCACCGGCTGGCTCCGCCGACCATCAACGTCGACAACCTCGACCCGGAGGCGGAGGCCGCCGCGGACGTGGTCCGGGGAGAGGCCCGCAAGCTGCCCGTGGAGGGCCGTATCGCCGCGCTGAACGACTCGTTCGGCTTCGGCGGCCACAACGTCGTCCTGGCCTTCCGGACGGTCTGAGAAGCACGCTCACGTGAAAGGGGCTCCACCTGACGGTGGAGCCCCTTTCATGTGCGGGTGGCGCGTCACACGACCTGGTGGAGCCAGCGGACCGGGGCGCCCTCGCCCGCGTAGCGGAAGGGCTCCAGTTCGTCGTCCCAGGGCTTGCCGAGGAGCTTGGCGAGTTCGGCCTCCAGGTCGGTCTCCCCGCGCTTGCTGCGCAGCAGCGCCGCGCGCAGCCGGTCCTCGGGGATCAGGATGTCGCCGTGGATGCCGGTGACCGCGTGGAAGATGCCCAGGTCGGGGGTGCAGCTGTAGCGCTCGCCCTCGGCGGTGGGGCAGGGCTCCGCGGTCACCTCGAAGCGCAGCAGATGCCAACCGCGCAGCGCGGACGCCAGCTTGGAGGCCGTGCCGACCTCGCCCTTCCAGGAGAACTCGGAGCGCCAGGTGCCGGGCGCGGCCGGCTGCCGGATCCAGTCGAGGCTGACGCGGGTGCCGAGCACCCCGGCGATGGCCCACTCGACGTGCGGGCACAGCGCGCGCGGCGCGGAGTGCACGTACAGAACTCCACGTGTCGTCACCGGGACCTCCGGGCAGAGCGGGACATAACGGTCGGGCAGGGCGGCCGTGGCACGACGGTCGCGCTGATGGCGAGGCTACCGTGCGCCGGACCGGGGAGTGTGACGTACCGTCGGTCCCGGTGTCAGGAACACCCGCCATTCACCCGGGGGGACGCCTGTGCGGGTGTGAGCCGTCGCACGCCGCCCGCCGGGAACCCGCACGCGTTGTCATGGGTTGAGGATCATGACGGTACGAAAAGGGGATGGACCTGGGCATGCTGATCCGACACCGGCGTCGCCGCGCCGCCCTCGCGCTCGCGCTGGCGGCGTTCCTCCCGGCCGCCGCGGCCTGCGACGCGGCCGGGGACCACACGCCCGCCCCCCGGCGCACCACGGCCCGTCCGACCCCCGTGTGGGACCGCAGCCCGTCCTCGGTCGCGGCCGTCGGCGACTCCATCACCCGTGGTTTCGACGCCTGCACGGTGCTCTCGGACTGCCCCGAGGTGTCCTGGGCGACGGGCACCAGCACCCAGGTCGACAGCCTGGCCGTCCGGCTGCTCGGGCGCACCCGGGCGGCCGACCGCAGCTGGAACTACGCCCGGACGGGCGCCCGGATGGCGGACCTGCCCGCGCAGATGGCCCAGGCGGTGGCGCACAGGCCCGCGTTGGTGACGGTGATGGCCGGCGCCAACGACGCCTGCCGGTCCTCCGCCGCGGCGATGACCCCGGTGGCCGACTTCCGCGCCGAGTTCGAGGACACCCTCGCCACGCTGCGCCGCGCGCTGCCGAGGGCGCAGGTGTACGTGGCGAGCGTGCCCAACCTCAAGCGCCTGTGGTCCCAGGGGCGTACGAACCCGCTGGGCAGGCAGGTGTGGAAGCTGGGCATCTGCCCGTCGATGCTCGGCGACGCGGACGCCCTGGACTCGGCGGCGACGCTGCGCCGGGACACGGTGCAGCAGCGGGTGCAGGACTACAACAAGGTGCTGGGCGAGGTGTGCGCCAAGGACCCGCGGTGCCGCTTCGACGGGGGCGCGGTCTTCGACTTCGCGTTCGGCACGGACCAGCTGAGCCACTGGGACTGGTTCCACCCGAGCGCGGACGGACAGCGGCGGCTCGCCGCGATCGCCTACCGGACCGTCACCGCCGAGGAGCCCGTGACCTAGTGCCCCGGCAGGCGACGTTCACCACGGGCAGACGTCGCCTGCCGGGGCACTAGGGTTTCCGGCATGAGCGACCTTTTCGGCACACTTTCCGACGGCATGCCCGTCCACCGCTGGACGCTGGAGCGCGGGGACACGCGGGTGAGGGTCCTGACGTACGGCGGGATCGTGCAGTCCGTCGAGGTCCCGGACCGGGACGGGCGCGCGGCGAACGTCGTGCTGGGGTTCGCGGACCTCGACGGCTATCTGAACCACCCGGAGCCCTTCCTCGGCGCGCTGATCGGCCGTTACGCCAACCGGATCGGCGGTGCCCGCTTCCCGCTGGACGATCTGACGTACGCGCTGGAACCCAACGACGGGCCCAACAACCTGCACGGCGGGCCGAACGGCTTCGACAAGCGCGTGTGGGACGCGGAGCCGGTCGAGCACGGCGTCCGGCTGAGCCGGGTCAGTCCGCACGGCGAGGAGGGCTTCCCGGGCCGTCTGGAGGTCTCCGCGACCTACACCCTGGACGCGTCCGGGGCGCTGCGGATCGCGTACGAGGCGGTGACGGACGCGCCGACCGTGGTGAACCTCACCAACCACAGCTACTTCAACCTGGCCGGGGCGGGTTACGCGGGCGGTCACGAACTGCGGCTCGCCGCCTCCCGGTTCACGCCGGTCGGCGAGGACGGCATCCCGGAGGGCGAGTCGCGGGACGTGACCGGGACGCGCTTCGACTTCCGCGCGGCGCGCGAGGTGGGCTCCGGCTACGACCACAACTTCGTGCTCGACAAGGGCGTCACGAGCACACCGGTCGAGGTGGCCGAGCTGCACGACCCGGCGACCGGACGGGTGCTGACGGTGGCGACGACCGAGCCCGGGGTGCAGCTCTACACCGCCGAGCACGTCGGTGAGCCGTTCTCGCCCGGTGACGCGATCGCCCTGGAGACCCAGCACTTCCCCGACTCGCCCAATCGCCCGGACTTCCCCAGCACCCTGCTGCGGCCGGGCGGGGTGTACCGGTCGGAGTCGGTGTACGGCTTCGGGGCGCGGTCGTAGGGCACGGGCCCGTCGGCGCCGCCGAGCCCCGGTCCGGGTGTCAGGTCCCGGACCGGGGCTGCTCGGGAGGGAAGCCGTCCCACGTCAGACGTTAATCGGGGCGGCGAGGCGGAGGTCGGTGATCGAGCGGCCGGCGGCGATCTCGTACGAACCCTTCACAAACGCCCAGGTGTTCCCGTCGCGGATCTCGAACGCGCGGCGCGGCAGCTCGACGGTGACCTCGACGCTCTCGCCGGGCACCGCGGTGACGCCGGCGAACCCGGCGAGCCGGTGGCGGGGCCGCTCGGGGTCGGGCGCGGCCGGTGAGAGGTAGAGCTGCACGGTCTCGCGGCCGGTGCGCGCACCGGAGTTGCGCAGCCGCACGGTGACGGCGGTACCGCTCACCGTCAGGGACTCGTAGGTCCACTCGGTGTAGCCGAGGCCGTGACCGAAGGGGTACGACGGGGTGCGCCCGGCCCGCTCCCAGGCGCGGTGGCCGATGAACACGCCCTCGTGGTAGACGAGTCGGCCGTCCTGCGGGGCGACCTGGGTGACCGGGGCGTCGGCGAGGGAGCCCCAGGTGGTGGGCAGCCGGCCGCCGGGTTCGTGGGCGCCGGTCAGCACGTCGGCGAGGGCGGCGCCGCCCTCCTGTCCGGGGAACCAGCTCAGCAGCACGGCGGCGACCTCCTCGCGCCACGGGAGTTCCACCGGTGAGCCGGAGTTGACGACGACGACCGTGCGGGGGTTGGCGGCGGCGACGGCGCGGACCAGGTCGTCCTGGTGGCCGGGGAGGCGCAGGTCGGTGCGGTCGAAGCCCTCGGACTCGACGCGTTCGGTGGTGGCGACCACGACAACGGCGGTGTCGGCGGCGCGGGCCGTCTCGACGGCCTCGGCGACGAGTTCGGCCGGGTCGCGGCGCGGGCCGAGGTGGGCGACGGCGAGGTCCACGACCCTGAGCGGGACGTCGGCACGGTGGCGCAGGACGTGGGTGAGGGAGACGCGGACCGGGCGGCCGGCGGTGAGACCCACCCGGGCCCGGGGTACGGGGGCGTCGAAGGACGTGGTGAACGGGCCCTCGGTGGCGGGCAGTTGGAGGCCGACGTAGTGGGTGGTGCCGTCGACGGCGAGGGTGAGGGCGCCGACGCCCTTGACGCCGAAGGTGTGGGTGCCGCTCTCGCGCGGGGTGAAGGTGCCGGTCAGTTCGACGGTGTGCAGGGTGTCGAGGGTGACGCCCGCGGGCAGGTCGGAGCCCGTCCAGCGGATCAGCCCGCCGGGCGCACCGGCGCTGCCCACGACCTCGCCCGCAGCGTCGCGGCACACCGCCCGCAGTGCGAACCCCGGTGCGCCGACGGCGAGTTCGGTGTTCGGGTCGGCGCCCACGGCGTAGTCGACGCAGCCCTCGGGGAGGGCCGCGGTGAGGGCGTCGAGCGGGGAGACGACCCGGGCCGGGAAGACCGTGGCGGCGCCGCCGCCCTGGATGCGCGCGTCCCGGGCGGCGCCGCCGATGAGGGCGACCCGGCCCGGCCGCAGCGGCAGCGCTCCGTCCTCGTTGCGCAGCAGTACGAAGGAGCGGCGGGCGATCTCGCGGGCCAGGGCCTCGCCGTCGACGGGCGGGGGCGGCTCGGTGACGACGGGTCCGGCGCCCGCGAGGACGCCGACGCGGGCGGCGAGACGCAGCACGTTGCGCACGGCGGTGTCGACGGCCTCCTCGGACACCTCGCCGGCGCGCACGGCACGGGCCAGCGCCGGGCCGTACACGGTGTGCGGGCCGGGCATAGCGACGTCGAGGCCGCCCTCGATCGCGGCGGCCGTGGAGCGGGCGGCCCGCCAGTCGGAGACGTTGACACCGTCGAAGCCCCACGCGCCGCGCAGGACGTCCCGCACGAGGTGGCGGTGCTCGGTCATCGTGGTGCCGTTGACCGCGTTGTACGCGGTCATGATCCCCCAGGGGCGGGCGTGCGCGACGATCTCCTCGAAGGGGGCCAGGTACAGCTCGTGCAGGGCGCGTTCGCCGATCACGTTGTCCACGGTGAAACGCTCGGTCTCGGCGTCGTTGGCGACGAAGTGCTTGACGGTGACGCCGACTCCGCCGGACTGCACCCCGCGGACGTATCCGGTGCCGATGCGGGCGGTGAGATGCGGGTCCTCGCTGTACGCCTCGAAGTGGCGTCCGCCGAGCGGGGAGCGGTGCAGGTTGACGGTGGGCGCGAGCAGCAGGTGGACGCCCTTGCGGCGGGCCTCCTGGGCGAGCAGCACACCGGCGCGGCGGGCCAGGTCCGGGTCCCAGGTGGCGGCGAGGGCGGTCGGGGAGGGCAGGGCCAGGGAGGGGTCATCGGCGGTCCAGCGCACGCCCCGCACCCCGATCGGGCCGTCGGACATGACGAGGGAGCCCAGTCCGATCTCCGGCAGCGCGGGCAGGCTCCACATGTCCCGGCCGGCCAGCAGCCGGGCCTTGGCGTCCAGGTCGAGTCGGCGCAGGGCGGACTCCACGACCGCCTCCCGGGCCCGGTCCGCCGGGGTCGCCGTCATCCCGCCGCCCTCCTCGTCGCCGTCGTGGACACCGTGGTCCTTCCTTGATCCCTCCTCGATCCTTCCTCGCCACGGGCCGGTGACACCTCCCGGCCGCGGGAAACCGGGCGCCATGGACCGCGCAGGTCGTCCCGGGCGATACTGCCGCCGTCCCGCACCACGCGCCCCACAGCGACGGAAGGACCTGAACTCCCTTGACCTCCATACGCGTTCGGATCGGCGTCCTCGGACTGACCCTGCTGGCCGGGCTGACGGCCCCCACCGCCTCCGCCTCGGCGTCGGCCGCGCCCTCCCCCACCGTCGAGGAGCGCCGCCTCGACCAGGCCGTGCCGCAGGAGATCCTGCGGCGCTCCGGATTCGACGCGGTGGCCCCGGAGTTCGCCCGCGCGCTCGACGGCGCGCACTCCTACGCGCAGGCCCGCCGGGTCGTCGAACGGCAGGGGTCGGCGCTGTGGCGGCGGGCCGTCGACCGGGCGCAGGGCCGCGGTCCTGCGGGCGGCGACCTGAGCCGGGACGACGACCGGCCGCTGTACTGGGCGCGGCTCGGGATGACGCGCGAAGTGCGCGCGTACGAGCCCGGGTTCGGCCTCTCGGACACGCAACGCACCCGGCTCCTCGACGCGTTGGAGCGCACCTCGCGCGGCGGGAGCGACCTGGTGTATCCGCACGGCAAGGGCGTCAAGCGCATCCTGGTCACCGGCTTCGACCCCTTCACGCTGGACCGGGACATCCGGATCTCCAACCCGTCCGGAGCGACCGCGCTGGCGCTCGACGGCACGGTGATCCGTACGTCGAAGGGCCCGGCGCGGATCGAGACGGCCGTGTTCCCGGTGCGCTGGCAGGACTTCGCCGACGGGGCGGTGGAGCGGACGCTGCGGCCGTACCTGCCGAAGGTGGACCTGTTCACCACGGTGAGCCAGGGCCGGGTGGGGCGCATCGACGTCGAGCGGACCAACGGGGCGTGGCGGGGCGGCTTCCCCGACAACGACAACGTGTCCCGCACCGAGACGGTCCCGGTCGCCGACCCGGCCTCGCAGCCCCAGTGGACGACGACCACCCTGCCGTACGCGGCGATCACGGCCGCGGACACGGGCCGGTTCCCGGTGTTCGACCACACGGAGGTCACGGAGATCCCGGCGGGCGGGAGCGCCCCCGTGGTGCGGCCCGACGGGCCGACCGAGGGGTCCACGGCGCGGGCCGGGGGCGGCGGCGACTACCTCTCCAACGAGATCGCCTACCGGGCCACGCTGCTGCGGGACCGGCTGGGGCTGCACGACACACTGCCGGGCGGCCATGTGCACACGCCGGTGCTCCAGTTCGGCGCCGGGAACACCGACCCGGCGACCGGCACGGTCACGGACCCGGAGTTCGTGCGCAACCGGCTCGACATCATCGGCCAGATACGGTCGATCGTCACGGTGGCCGCGGACGCGACGTTCGTGAAGGGACGTCCGTGAAGTGACGTTCGTGAAGTGACGTTCGTGAAGTGACCCACCGCCGCCGGCCGGCGGGGCGGCACGCGCTCAGGAGGTGACGCGGTCGCCCCGGGCCTCGGCATCGGCGTCGGCGTCGTCGCCCTCCTTGACCTCCTCGCCCCTCAGCTCGCGGGCGAGGAGCGTCGCCCCGGCGACCGCCCCCGGCATCAGGAACACGGCGACGAACGGGACGAGGAAGGCGAGGCCGAGCGGGGTGCCGAAGCCCCAGACGAGCATCTTGCGGGAGCGCAGCAGGGCGAGGCGGGCGCGCAGGTCGACGTCGCGGCGCTGGAGGGCGACGGCGGTCAGCTCCTCGGTGAGGAAGAACCCGGTGACGAAGAACCCGATCACCGGGATCGCGGTCTGCCCGACGAACGGGAGGAAGCCCAGCGCGAACAGCAGGACGCCCCACAGGGCCGCGCGGACCAGGATGCGCAGGCTGTCGCGGGCGGAGACCCACAGCTCGCGCCAGAGGGGCCGGCCGGACTCGGGTGCGGTGCCGTCGGGCGAGACGTCCCGGTCGACGGTCTCGGAGAGGTTCTCGTAGAAGGGCTGGCCGACCAGCAGGGTCACGGCGGTGAAGGTGAGGACGGCCAGCAGCAGCCCGAGGGCGAACAGCACGGCGGTGAGGAAGCCGCGGAAGAGGCCGAGCCAGGGGCTGGACCAGTCGTCCGCGAAGGGCGTCGACCAGGCGACGAAGTCCTCGCCCCACAGCGCGAGGCAGACGAGCGCGGCGACGTACAGCACGAGGGTGATCAGGCCGGGCAGCAGGCCGAAGCCGTACTGCCTGCCGTGCCGGGCCACCCACCGCTGGCCCTTGAGGAGATAACCGAAACCCACCCCGAGTTCACGCATGCGCGCACCCTATCTGGCCGGTGCGCGCGGGCCCGGTGTCAGTGGTGATCGATAGGGTCGCCGCACCCGATCAGCCGAGGAGCGCCCGCCATGAGATCCCCCGCCGAACTGGACGACGTCCGGTGGCACGAGCTGACGCACGCCTACGGTTCGGCCGAGGACGTGCCGGAGCTGATCAGGGCGCTGTACGAGGGCGGGGAGACGGCCGGCGAGGCGATCTACGAACTGTTCGGCAACATCCACCACCAGGGCTCGGTGTATCCGGCCTCGGCGCCCTCGGTCCCGTTCCTCGCGCACGCCGTCCTGCACGCCCCGGGCAAGCGCGACGAACTGCTGATGCTGCTCGCCGTGCTCGCCGACCACGACCCCGAGGACGTCGTCTCGCCGCACTGGTCCGGCAGCGCGGTCGCCGGCATCTGCGCCGAGCTGTGCCGGGTGCTGCCCGGTCTGCTGCCCTGTCTGGACGACCCGGAGCGCGGGGTGCGCCGGGCGGCGCTGCGGGTGGTCGCGGCCGTGGCCGAGCTGCTGCCGGACGGGGCGCGGGCCGCGGCGGTGGCCCGGACCGAGGCGCTGTACGACGGGGACCCGGTGCCGGCGGTGCGGGCGGACGCGATGATCACGCTGGCCCGGTTCGGCGGGGAGGCACTGCCGCTCGACGACGCGCTGCCCGAGGTCAGGCTGGCGGCGGCCGTGCTCACCGCCGAGCGGTCCGGGCCGCCGTACGCGCCCGGCCCGGTGGCGGTCCTCGCGCGCGACGGCGCCGATCCCGACCCGGGCGACGACGACTACCCGTGGTCGGGCACCCTCACCCTGGAGGAGCGCCTGCACCGGCTGCTCACCGAGGACCCGGACGCCGGTCTCGCCGTGGCCGGACACTGGATCGCCGAGGGGGACGTCGGCTCGCGCGGCTTCTGGCTGGCCCGGGAGATCGTGGAGACCTGGCGCGACCGGGAGGCGGAGGTGCTGGCCCTGCTGGCGGCCGGCCTGGCCCACCGGCACGACGCGGAGGGCCTGGTCCCCCGGCTGCGCACGATCGGCCGCTGGATCACGGGCGTGCCCGAGCCGGACGCCGGTCTCCTGGACACGCTGCGCCGTCACGCGGGCGACGGGGACGAGGGGGTCGCGAAGGCCGCGCTGACCGCGCTGCTGGCCGTCCGCGACCCCTGGGCCCTGGAGGCGGCGGCCGGGCACGGCGACGCGTACGTGCTGCGCACGGCCGCCCGGTCGTTCCCCGAGGCCGGCGACCTGCTGATACCCGCGGTCCGCCGCGCGCTCGCGGCGGGCGCCACCGGCAACGAGGCCATCGCCCTGGTCGGGGCCCTCGAACCGTTCGGCGCCGCCGCCCTGCCGGCCGAGCCCGAACTCGTGGACTGCCTGCGCACCCGCCGCGCGGCGATCGTCGCCGCCCGGCTGCTCGGGACGCTCGGCGCCCGCGCCCCGGAGGTCGGCACCTTGCTGGACAAGGCCCTGGAGAGCGGTGACGGCTCGCTGCGCGCCGCGGCGGCCGAGGCCCGGTACCTGCTGACCGGCGACGCGGGCCCGACGCTGCGCACCGTCGAGGGGCTGCTCGCGGGCCGGGGCCCCACCCACTGGTACCTGGGCGCGCTCCGGCCGCTCGGCCCCGCCGCCGCTCCCCTGCTGCCGGCCGTCGAGGCGCTGCTGACCGCCGGGTACGAGTGGACGCGGGCCTCGGCCGCCGAGGCGCACCACGGGATCACCGGGTCCCCGGAGCGTGCCGTGTCCGTCCTCAGCGAGCTGGTCGGCCCCACCCCGGTCGGCCTCCACGCCCTCGAAACGCTCGCCGCGATCGGGCGGGTCCCCGACGAACTGCGGCCCGTGCTGCGCCACCTCGCCCACTCACCGCGCCGCCTGCTCGGCGACGTGCCCCAGGCCGGTCCCCACCACCCGGACGAACAACTCCGCACACTGGCCCGGCGGTTGCTCGCAACGACCTGACCCACCGCCCGGTCGGGCAGCCCGCGGGGGCGGCGGCCGCGGGGCTGCCCCCAATCCCACCGGCCGCCCGACCGCCCGGCAGCCCCGCCCCACCGGCCGCCCGACCACTACCGCCCGACGAACCGCTTCCACCCGACCGCTCCACCGGCCGACCGCTCCACCGAGCCGACCATCGGCCGACCGGCTGAGCCACCTCCGGCCACCCAACTGTCCGACTGCCCGGCCACCCCGCCAGGTCGGCAGACAGCCGACCGACCGGCCACCGCACCGAGCCGACCGACAGCCGGCCACCCCTCCGACCGGCCAGCCCTCCGACCGACCGGCCAACCCACCAGTTCGGCCAACCCACCAGTTCGGCCAACCCACCAGTTCGGCCAAGACTCCGGTCGGCGGTCCCTGCGGACCACGGCCAGGCCCGCCGCCAGGCGTTACGCGTCCCGCATCCGGGTCAGCAGGTCGCGCAGGGAGCGGCGTTCGTCGTCCGAGAGGCCCGCGAGGGGTTCGCGGGCGAAGCGGAGGTGCTCGCGCAGCCGTCCGGTCACCCGGCGGCCCTCCTCCGTGACCACCGCGAGCTTCACCCGGCGGTCGGAGGGGTCGGGGCGGCGCTCGACCAGGCCGCGGGACTCCAGACGGTCCACGATCCCGGTCACGTTCGACGGCTCGCACTTCAGCTTGTTGGCGAGCTTGCGCATCGGCAGCGGTTCGAGGCAGAGCAGCCTCAGCAGCCGGGCCTGCGCTCCGGTCAGTGCGTGCTCGGCCGCCGCGTCCTCGTAGTCGGCGTGGAAGCGGGCCACCACGTCACCGATGAGCTCGACGACCTCCAGGGTGAGTGCGTCGGGTCGGGGTGTGTCGGATGCGGACATGCCCTCCACGATACCCGCTTACTTGACATCCTGAAATATTCAGCCGCATGGTTGTTTCAGACACTGAAGTAAACCGGAAAGGGCACCGTGATGACCAACCGCGAATGGCACCTCCTCAGCCGCCCCGTCGGCTGGCCGAAGCCCGAGGACTTCGCGCTGGTCGAGACCGAGCCGCCCGAGCCCGGCGCGGGCCAGGTGCTCGTACGGAACGAGTACCTCTCCGTGGACCCGTACATGCGCGGCCGGATGAGTGCGGCCAAGTCGTACGCCGCCCCCTTCGAGCTGGGCCGGGTCATGCTCGGCGGTGCCGTCGGCGAGGTCGTCGCCTCCGCCGCCGAGGGTTTCGCGGTGGGCGACCGCGTGCTGCACTTCCTGGGCTGGCGCGAGTACGCCGTGGTGGACGCCAAGAGCGCCGTCAAGGTCGACCCGCAGGCCGCGCCCCTGTCGGCGTACCTCGGTGTGCTCGGCATGACCGGGCTCACCGCGTACGCCGGTCTGCTGCGCACCGCCGCCTTCCAGGAGGGCGACACCGTGTTCGTCTCCGGCGCGGCCGGTGCCGTGGGCAGCCAGGTCGGGCAGATCGCCCGGCTCAAGGGCGCCTCACGGGTCGTCGGCTCGGCCGGGTCCGACGACAAGGTGCGGCTGCTCGTCGAGGAGTACGGCTTCGACGCGGCGTTCAACTACAAGGACGGGCCGGTGGGCAAGCAGCTGCGCGCCGCGGCCCCCGACGGGATCGACGTCTACTTCGACAACGTCGGCGGTGAGCACCTGGAGGCGGCCATCGGCTCCCTCAACCTGCGCGGTCGCATCGCCGTCTGCGGGATGATCTCCGTCTACAACACCACCGAGCCGGTCCCGGGCCCGAAGAACCTGGCACGGCTCATCCAGACCCGCGGCCGCATCGAGGGCTTCCTCGTCGGCGACCACTACGACCTCCAGCCGCAGTTCGTCCAGGAGGTCGGGCCCTGGGTGGCGTCGGGCGCGCTCAAGTACCGCGAGACCGTGGTCGAGGGCATCGACCGGGCGGTGGAGGCGTTCCTCGGCGTGCTGCGCGGCGACAACACGGGGAAGATGATCGTCAAGCTCTGACGCCCGGCCCGCGGCCGGAGGTCAGGTGCACCACCACAGGAAGCGGTCGCAGGTCTTCGTGGGCGACGGCTTGGGCGAGGCCGGCGGGGTCGAGGGCTTGGCCGTCGGGCTGGACGGCGGGCGGGTCGTCGGCCGCGAGGGCGGCTTCGCCGGGCTGTCCGCGGGTGTCGTCCCGGACTGGGCCGAGCCGTCGGTCGCCTTGTCGTCGGGGGACTCCGACGCCTCGTCCGAGGCCGACTCCGAGGGCGAAGGGGAGGCGGACGCGCTGGGCGAGGCCGGGTCGTCCGGGGCCGGCGAGTCCTTCGCGCCGACCGGCTCCGCCGTCTCGTCCGGCCCTGCGGTGGCCGCGCCGCCGTCGGCCGACTCGTCCCCGGCGGCAGCGGGCCGGGAGGTGGAGAAGGGGGCGTCCGTGCCGAGTTCGGCCAGGCTGAGGCCGCCCGCCGCCAGCAGGAAGCCCGCGACGACCAGCAGGACCCGGCGGCGCCGGCGGCGGTGTGCCGCCGCCTTGCGGTCACGCCTGCTGCCGTCCGCGGCCCCGTCGCGCCCGCCCGAACGGCGCCGGCCGGTGCGGCCGTGCGGCTCGTCGTCCTCGTCCGGGTCCTCGTCGTCGTACGCGTCCTCGCCCGGGTCGTCACGGCCGTCCGGATCGTCGCGGCCGTCGCCGTACGCGTCCTCGTCCGCCGCCGCGACGGCGGGATACGAAGAGGCAGGGGCGGCGGGGGCGGCGGGAGCGTCGTCCGGCTCCGGGGCCTGCGCGCGGAGCTGTTCGACCGGCGTGCCGCACCCCGGGCAGGCGAGGGCGCCGTTGAGGTGCCGTCGGCACGGGTGGCAGTAGTCCATGACGCGGGAAGACTAAGTTCCTCGCAGGTAACGTTCATAGGGGCTGCTGTGAAAATTGTGTGGTGAACTCGCCATATCGGCGTGGTGAGTTGCGCGACGACTCCGAGCAATTGCCGCATCCCTTGTCGAAACCGTTATCGACGCGACCCATTGACACCCCCACCACCCCCTCCCTACTGTCTCGCCAGAATTTCGAACGCATGACGAAATCTCGAACAGCCGAGGGGCAACTGCCGTGCGCATCACCGGAATCAGCACCCATGTGGTCGGGACGCCGTGGCGCAACCTGACCTATGTCCAGGTGCACACCGACGAGGGGATCACGGGGGTCGGCGAGACCCGGATGCTGGGCCACACCGACGCGCTGATCGGCTATCTGCGGGAGGCCGAGGCCAACCACATTCTGGGTTCCGACCCGTTCGCCCTGGAAGACCTCGTGCGCCGGATGAAGTACGGCGACTTCGGCCGGGCCGGGGAGATCGTGATGTCCGGCATCGCGGTGGTCGAGATGGCGTGCTGGGACATCAAGGGCAAGGCGCTCGGCGTGCCCGTCTGGCAGCTGCTGGGCGGCAGCGTCACCGACCGGGTGAAGGCGTACGCCAACGGCTGGTACACCACCGAGCGGACCCCCGAGGCGTACCACAAGGCCGCGCAGGAGGTCGTCGCCCGCGGCTACCGGGCCCTGAAGATCGACCCGTTCGGCACGGGCCACTACGAGCTGGACCACCGACAGAGCCTGTACGCCGTGTCGTTGATCGAGGCGGTGCGCGACGCCATCGGCCCGGACACCGAGCTGATGCTGGAGATGCACGGCCGCTTCTCCCCCGCCACCGCCGTCCGCCTCGCCCACGAGATGGCGCCCTTCAAGCCGGCCTGGCTGGAGGAGCCGGTGCCGCCGGAGAACCTGAAGGCGCTGGAGAAGGTCGCCGCCAAGGTCGATCTGCCGATCGCCACCGGGGAGCGCATCCACGACCGGATCGAGTTCCGCGAGCTGTTCGACAGCCAGGCCGTCGACATCGTGCAGCCGGACGTCGGCCACATCGGCGGCATCTGGGAGACCCGCAAGCTGGCGGCCACGGCCGAGACGCACTACGTGCTCGTCGCCCCGCACAACGTCGGCGGCCCGGTCCTGACCGCCGCCTCCCTCCAGGTCGGCTTCTCCACACCGAACTTCAAGATCCTCGAACACTTCAACGACTTCGCCGACGCGGAGATCAAGAAGGTGGTCAAGGGCGCCCCCGAGGTCGTCGACGGCTACTTCCGGCTCTCCGACGCCCCCGGTCTCGGCGTCGAGCTCGACACCGACGCCGCCGCCGAATTCCCGCAGCAGCAGGCCCGGTTCGACCTGTGGGCCGAGGGCTGGGAGCAGCGGCGGCCGAAGGGCGGCCGGCCATGAGCGACGCCGTCGTGATCGAGGCGCCGGGGGTCCACCGGGTCGTACCGCACGAGCCGCGCGAGCCCGAACCCGGCGAGGCGCTCGTCGCCGTGCACGCGGCCGGGATCTGCGGCAGCGACCGCGAGGTCTACCAGGGCAACCGGCCCGAGGGGTACGTCCGTTACCCGCTCGTCCCCGGCCACGAGTGGTCCGGCACGGTGCGCGCGGTGGGCGCCGGGGTGCCGCTCGGCCTGGTCGGCCGCAAGGTGGTCGGCGAGGGCTTCCGCAACTGCCAGGTGTGCGACCGCTGTCACGCGGGCGAGACCACCCTGTGCACCGCCGGGTACGAGGAGACCGGCTTCACCCGGCCGGGCGCCATGGCCGGCACCCTCACCCTCCCCGCCCGGCTGCTGCACGTCCTGCCCGACGACGCGGACCTCACCGCCGCCGCCCTCCTGGAACCCGCCGCGTGTGTCGCCGCCGCCGCGCTCAAGGCGGCCGCCCGGCCCGGTGAGCGGGTCGCGGTGGTCGGCACCGGGACGCTCGGGATGTTCGCCGTGCAGTTCCTCAGGGCGAACTCGCCGGCCGAGCTGCTGGTCGTGGGCACCCGACGGGACCGGGAGGAGCTGTCCCTGCGGTTCGGCGCCACCGGCTTCCGCACCCGCGACGAGGAGCTGCCCGGCGGCTTCGACGTGGTCGTGGAGACCGCCGGGTCCGCCACCGCCGCGCGCACCGGCGCCGCCCTGCTGCGGCGCGGCGGCCGGCTCGTCCTCACGGGCATCCCGGCACCGGGCGCCGCGGGCCTCGACCCCACCGATCTCGTCGTACGGCAGTTGGAGGTGCACACCGTCTTCGGGGCGCCGCCCGACGCCTGGGCGCACACGGTGCGGGTGTTCGGGGCCGGACTGCTCGATCCGCTGCCGCTCGTCACGCACGAGCTGCCCCTCGCCGGGTTCGCGCAGGCCATCGAGCTGGTGGGGGCGGGCGACCCGAAGGTCGGCAAGGTGCTGCTGCGCCCGTAGCGGCGCCCCGTCACGCCCCCTTCCCGGGTCCGCCGCCGGGCCCCTTTCCGCCCCGGTGCGCGAACCGCGTACGACATACCGAACACGAAGGACAGCCTGTGACCGACTCTTCCGCCACCGCAGTCCGCAGGCCCGG
Source organism: Streptomyces sp. NPDC026672 (assembly GCF_040638185.1). NCBI lineage: Bacteria > Bacillati > Actinomycetota > Actinomycetes > Kitasatosporales > Streptomycetaceae > Streptomyces > Streptomyces sp. NPDC026672. Next base: position 45,103 of record NZ_JBEZXS010000012.1, on the reverse strand, counting down.
CGAGCAGGTGCTCACCGCCCTCGGTCTGGGCGCCCCCGCCCTCGACCCCGCCGACGCCTCCGCCCACTCCTTCCCCGGCGGTGGCCGCTGGCGCACCGAGATCCCCTCGTGCGAGGGTCCCGAGGCCCTGGCGGTCGTCCTCAAGGAGTCCGCGCGGCTCGACGTGCCGATCCACCGGATCAGCCAGGGCAGCGGCGTGTGGATGCTGACCGACGCCGAGATCACCGAGATGGTCGAGGCCACCGCCGAGCGCGACATCGAACTGTGTCTGTTCACGGGCCCGCGCGGCACCTGGGACATCGGCGGTTCGGTGCGCTCCGACTCGCGCGGCGGGGGGCTGCGCGCCCGCGGCCACGACGCCGTCGCCGGGTGCGTCGAGGACGCCGTACGGGCGACCGAACTGGGTGTCAGGTGTCTGCTCGTCGCCGACGAGGGCGTGCTGTGGACGCTGCACCGGGCGCGCACGGCGGGCATCCTCCCGGCGGACACCACGCTCAAGGTCTCCGCGCTGGTCGGACCGGTCAACCCGGCCTCCTACGCGGTGATCGAGCGGCTGGGCGCCGACTCCGTCAACGTGCCCAGCGATCTGACGCTCGATCACCTCACCGAGATCCGGCGGGTGTCGGCCGCGCCCATGGACATGTACATCGAGGCGCCGGACGACCTCGGCGGCTACGTCCGGATGTACGAGGTCGCCGAGCTGATCCGGCGCGGCGCCCCGCTCTATCTCAAGTTCGGCCTGTCGAAGGCGCCCGGCATCTATCCGTGGGGCACCCATCTGCGGGACGTGACGCTGGACACCGCGCGGGAGCGGGTGCGGCGGGGGCGACTCGCGTTGGATCTGCTCGCCCGGCATGGTGCGGAAGGGGGTATGGCGCCGCTCGGGTCCCGTCTGCCGGGATCTCTCCACCGCTTCCCCGTCGAATTCCCCGCCGAAGGTTCTGGCTGATGACCGATGGGAGCTGCGGGCCCGTCTGTGGCTGGTCGCGCCCACGCGGCGGAGCCGCACATCGACTCAGCCCCGCGCCCCTTACGGAGCCTTCGCCGAACCCGCTCGAACAGCTCACCCCATCTCAACGACGAGAAGAACAGGGACCGATCACCATGCGCACTCGTAGCAGCGCCCTCATCCTCACAGCCGGGGCGGCCGCTCTCGCTCTCACTCTGTCCGCCTGTGGCCAAAACAGCTCCGGTGGCAGCGAGGACGACTCCGCGGACGCCAAGGGCGGCACCATCGGGGTCGCGATGCCGACCAAGTCGTCCGAGCGCTGGATCGCGGACGGCGACAACGTCGTCAAGAACCTCAAGGCCAAGGGCTACCAGACCAAGCTGGTCTACGGCGAGGACGACCCGGACCAGCAGGTCTCGCAGATCGAGAACCTGATCACCCAGGGCGTCAAGGGCCTGATCATCGCGGCGATCGACAACAAGTCCCTCAACAACGTGCTCCAGGAGGCCGCGGACGCCCACATCCCGGTCATCGCCTACGACCGGCTGATCCTCGGCAGCAAGAACGTCGACTACTACGCCTCCTTCGACAACAGCAAGGTCGGCGAGCTCCAGGCGAACTACATCGTCGACAAGCTGGGCCTGAAGGACGGCAAGGGTCCCTTCAACATCGAGCTGTTCGCGGGCTCCAACGACGACAACAACACCAAGTACTTCTTCGGCGGCGCGATGAGCGTCCTGAAGCCGTACATCGACAGCAAGAAGCTGGTCGTGCGCTCCGGGCAGACCGCGCTCAACCAGGTCACCACGCTGCGCTGGGACGGGGCGACCGCGCAGAAGCGCATGGACGACGTCCTCACCTCGTCCTACAAGAGCCAGCGGGTCGACGCGGTGCTCTCGCCGTACGACGGCATCTCCATCGGTGTGCTGTCCGCGTTGAAGTCCGACGGCTACGGCTCCAAGAGCAAGCCGCTGCCGGTGATCACCGGTCAGGACGCCGAGCTGGCCTCGGTGAAGTCGATCATCGCCGGTGAGCAGACGCAGACCGTCTACAAGGACACCCGCAAGCTCGCCGACGTCGCCGCCGGGATGGTCGACGACGTGCTCAACAAGAAGAAGCCCGAGGTCAACGACACCAAGACCTACGACAACGGCAGCAAGGTCGTGCCCTCGTACCTGCTCCAGCCGGTGAGCGTCGACCAGACCAACTACGAGGACGTACTGGTCAAGGGCGGCTACTACACCGACTCCGAGCTCAAGTAAGCGTCCCCACCTACGGATTGGAGGGTACGACCATGGCGGGACCCGTCCTGGAGATGCGCTCGATCGTCAAGACCTTTCCCGGAGTCAAGGCGCTGTCGGACGTCACGCTGACCGTCCGCCGGGGCGAGGTCCACGCCATCTGCGGGGAGAACGGCGCCGGCAAGTCCACCCTGATGAAGGTCCTCTCCGGCGTTCATCCGCACGGCAGTTACGAGGGCGAGATCCTCTTCGAGGGCGAGGAGTGCCGGTTCCGGGACATCCGGGCGAGCGAGCGGCACGGCATCGTCATCATCCACCAGGAGCTGGCCCTGGTGCCGTTCCTGTCCCTCGCGGAGAACATCTTCCTCGGCAACGAGCACGCCCGGCGCGGGCTCATCGACTGGAACGAGACGCTCAGGCACGCCACCGCGCTGCTGCGCCGGGTGGGCCTGCACGACCACCCGGAGACCCGGGTCACCGACATCGGCGTGGGCAAGCAGCAGCTCGTGGAGATCGCCAAGGCGCTGTCGAAGGAGGTGAAGCTGCTCATCCTCGACGAGCCGACGGCGGCCCTGAACGACGAGGACAGCGGCAAACTCCTCGATCTCATCCTGGAGTTGAAGAAGCAGGGCATCACCTCGATCATCATTTCCCACAAGCTGAACGAGATCCGGCGGGTCGCCGACTCGGTGACGATCCTGCGCGACGGCCGCTCCATCGAGACGCTCGACGTGCGGGCGCCGGGGACGACCGAGGAACGGATCATCGCGGGCATGGTCGGCCGCGACCTCGACCACCGCTTCCCCGACCGCACCCCGCACCACGCGGAGGAGGGCGCGGCGCCCGCGCTGGAGATCCGCGACTGGACCGTGCACCACCCCGTCGACCAGCAGCGCAAGGTCGTCGACGGTGTCTCGCTGCACGTGCGGCGCGGGGAGATCGTCGGCATCGCGGGCCTGATGGGCGCCGGCCGGACCGAGCTGGCGATGAGCGTGTTCGGGCGGACGTACGGCCGGCACGCGAGCGGCACGGTCCTCAAGGACGGCACCGAGATCCGCACCAGGACCGTCCCGGAGGCGGTCGGGCACGGCATCGCCTACGTCACCGAGGACCGCAAGCACTACGGCCTCAACCTCATCGACACCGTCGGCCGCAACATCTCCCTGACCGCGCTGCGCAAGGTGGCGCGGCGGGGCGTGGTCGACGAGCACGAGGAGCGTCAGGTCGCCGAGGGCTTCCGCACCTCCATGAACATCAAGGCGCCCACGGTGTTCGAGACGGTCGGCCGGCTGTCCGGCGGCAACCAGCAGAAGGTCGTCCTCAGCAAGTGGATCTTCGCGGGGCCGGACGTGCTGATCCTCGACGAGCCCACGCGCGGCATCGACGTGGGGGCCAAGTACGAGATCTACACGGTCATCGACCGGCTGGCCGCCGAGGGCAAGGCGGTCGTCTTCATCTCCTCCGAGCTGCCCGAACTGCTCGGCATGTGCGACCGCATCTACACCATGGCCGCGGGCCGGCTGACCGGTGAGGTGCCGCGGGCCGAGGCCACCCAGGAGGTGCTGATGCGGCACATGACCAGGGACGGCGCGCCGCGGCACCGAACGGACGACAGTCACGCGGACAAGGACCTGACGGCCGGAAGCCGGGCCGGCACGGGCCCGGCGGACGGCGACCGCGCGGACGCGGGCCACGCCGACGACGACCACACGGACGAAGAGGGGTCACGATGAGCACGGATGTCACCGCCAAGAGCCCGGCCCCGGCGCCGCCGGGCGGCGGCGCGGCGGCCGGCGGCCGGGGCCTGCTCCGGCTGGTGCTGGACGGGCTGCGCCGCAACATGCGCCAGTACGGCATGCTGATCGCCCTCGGTCTGATCGTCGTGCTGTTCGCCGTGTGGACCGACGGCGACCTGCTGCTGCCGCGCAACGTCTCCAACCTGGTGCTCCAGAACAGCTACATCCTGATCCTCGCGATCGGCATGATGCTGGTGATCATCGCCGGGCACATCGATCTGTCGGTGGGTTCGCTGACCGCGTTCGTGGGCTCGTTCGCGGCCGTGCTGACCGTGCAGCACGGGATGGCGTGGCCGTTCGCGCTGGTGCTGTGCCTGCTGGTCGGCGCGGTGGCGGGCGCGCTCCAGGGCTTCATGATCGCCTATCTGGGCATCCCCTCGTTCATCGTCACCCTCGCCGGGATGCTGCTGTTCCGCGGGCTCACCGAGATCCTGCTGAAGGGGCAGACCCTCGGCCCCTTCCCCGGCGGACTGCAGAAGATGGGCAACGGCTTCCTGCCCGAGGTCGGCCCGGACACCAACTACCACAACCTCACCCTGCTCCTCGGGCTCGTCCTGATCGCCGCGGTGGTGTGGCAGGAGGTGCGCGACCGGCGCCGGCAGCAGGAGTTCGCCCTGGACGTGCTGCCCGGACGGCTGTTCCTGCTCAAGCTGGTCGCGCTGACCGCCGCGATCCTGGTGGTCACCCTGCTGCTCGCCAGCTACAAGGGTGCCCCGATCGTGCTGATCATCCTGGGCGCGCTGGTGGTCGGCTACGGCTACGTCATGCGCAACGCGGTGTTCGGCCGGCACATCTACGCGATCGGCGGCAACCTGCCCGCGGCCAAGCTGTCCGGGGTGAAGGACAAGAAGGTCACCTTCTACGTCTTCCTCAACATGGGTGTCCTGGCGGCCCTGGCGGGTCTTGTGGTCGCCGCCCGGCTCAACGCGGCCTCGCCGAAGGCGGGCGTCAACTTCGAACTGGAGGCGATCGCCTCCTCGTTCATCGGCGGCGCCTCCATGAGCGGCGGTGTGGGCACCGTCCTCGGCGCCATCATCGGCGGTCTCGTCCTCGGTGTGCTGAACAACGGCATGAACCTGCTGAGCGTCGGCACCGACTGGCAGCAGGTCATCAAGGGGCTCGCCCTGCTCGCCGCGGTGGGCTTCGACGTGTGGAACAAGCGGCGGTCCGGTTCGTGAGCGGCCGACGGGTCCGATCGGTGAGCGACTGACGGGTCCGATCGGTGAGCGGCCGTACCCGGAGAGTGGCCAACTCACACTTTTTTCACACGAGTTGAACAACGCCACCCGTGTCTCCGTATGAGAGGGCGGCCCGTGCTCCCCCGCGCGGGCCACCCAGAACGACGAGCCCGGACGTCCCCGCCGGGCTCGCGCCGGACGGAGGTTCCATGGCCGACAACGTCACCTCGCTCTTCCGCGGCGGCGCGGCGCACAGCCCGTCGATGGCGGCGCTGACGCGGGAGGGCGGCGACGGAACCGGCCCGGTGGACTTCTGCATCCCCTGCAACCCGTACTTCCCCACGCCGGCGATGTTCGACGAGATGGCGGCCCGGCTGCGGGACATCATCACGTACTACCCGAGCGGCGCCGACACCATCACGGCCGAGCTGTGCAGCCTGCTCCAACTGCCCCCGCAGTGCGTGGCCATGGGCAACGGCTCGACCGAACTCATCACCTGGATCGACCACCTGCTGGTGCGGGAGTCGCTGGCGATCCCCGTCCCCACCTTCGGCCGCTGGACCGACCAGCCGATGGAGACGGGCAAGCGGGTCGACATGTACCCGCTCCAGGAGTCGAACGGGTTCGCCCTCGACCTCGGCCAGTACGGCGAGTTCATCCGCGCCCGCGGCACCAAGGTCGCCGTGGTCTGCAACCCCAACAACCCCGACGGCGGGTACCAGCACAAGCAGGCGCTGGTGCAGTTCATGGACGCGATGGCGGACCTCGATCTGGTGGTGATCGACGAGTCCTTCCTGGAGTTCGCGGACGCGGAGGCCGAACCGAGCGTCGTCCAGGAGGCGATGCTGCGCCCGAACGTCGTCGTGCTGCGCAGCCTGGGCAAGAACTTCGGCCTGCACGGCATCCGCTTCGGCTATCTCGTGGCGAACCCGGCGCTGGCCGGGAAGATCCGCTCGATGCTGCCGAAGTGGAACCTCAACTCCTTCGCGGAGCACGTGGTGTTCATGCTGAAGGAGCACGGCACGGAGTACGCGCAGAGCCTGCTCCAGGTGCGCCGTGACCGTCAGGACATGGCGAGCAGGCTGTCGGCCCTGCCCGGTCTGACGGTCTACCCCTCGCAGGGCAACTTCCTTTTCGTGCGCCTTCCCGTGGGCGCCGAGGGCACCGTGGTCCGGGACCGGATGCTCACCGAGCACCGCATCCTGGTCCGCGAGTGCGGCAACAAGATCGGGTCTTCCAGCCGCTTCCTGCGGCTCGTGGTGCGCCCCCAGGTGGACGTGCGTCGCCTGGTGTCCGGCCTGGAGTCGGTGCTCTACGGGTCCGGGAGGGGAGCCGCCGTGCCCGAGCCGGGCACTGGGACCAGCTACAGCTCGGGTACGGCGGCGGTCGACCGGTTGGTCAGCGAGACCAACGGCGCGGGAATCATGGGGCTGGCCGCGAGCGCCATGGCCGGCCCCGTCCAGACGGCCGCCGGCACCGGAATGCCGCTCCCCGCCGCCCACCCCCATGGCGGGATCCCGATGCCGGCGGCAGCCCACCCCACCCCGGCGGTCGCCGCGGCCCCGGTGGCACCGCAGATCCCGGTCGCCGTCCAGGCCCAGGTCCCGGTCGCGCAGGTCCCGGTCGCCGCGCCGGTGCCCGTGCCCGTCCAGGTCCCGGTCGCCGCGCCCGTGCCGCCGCAGGTCCCGGTCGCCCCGGCCCCCGCGGCCGCGGTCTCCACGGGGCCGATCCCGATGGTGGCCTCCACCCCGGTCCCGCCGCAGGCGCCCCCGGTTTCCCCCGGCCTCACCCCGCCGGGCGTGCCGGCGCGCGGTGGTCTCACGGCGGCCCAGGTGCGCGGCATGACGGCTCCGCCGCAGGGGCTGACCACGGCGCCCGCCACGGGGTGGCCCAACGCCCAGAGCTGGCCGGACGCGGCGGGCATGAACCAAGCGGGGTAGCTCCACCGGGTGCGCCGCGAAACACCGGTCGTGCCGCGAGGTGCCGTCGTTCGTCTGCTGCGCCGTCGTGGCTGGTCGCGCCCGCGCGGCGGAGCCGCAGATCGACACAGCCTCGCGCCCCTCCGGGGCGCTGCCCCTGCGAGGCGTTGTCCGCTACGGGTGCGGCGCCGTTGTGGCTGGTCGCGCCCACGCGGCGGAGCCGCACATCGACACAGCCCCGCGCCCCTTCGGGGCGCTGCCCCTCCGCGGCAGGCTCCGGTGGCGTCCGTATCGGGTAATTCGGGCGTGCTGAGGGCTCATGGGGGCGTTGTGGGGGGTGTGGCCGTGGACAATGGCCGGGCCCGCGCCCCGTAAGATCGCCCGGGAGGCTCCCTTGGCGCTCAGCAGACGTTCCTTCAGTGCCCTGGCCGGCTCGGCCGCGCTCGGCTTCGCCCTGGGCGGCAGCGGCGGCCCGGTGGCGCCCCCGGCGTACGCCGCGCGCAGCGTGCCGACCGGTCCCGCACCGGCCCCGCCCGGCGCCGACGGCCGTGCGCACACGGTCGGCCACGACCGGTACTCGCTGCTGGTGGACGGCAGACGCCTGGTGGTCTGGTCGGGTGAGATGCACCCCTTCCGGTTGCCGAGCCCCTCCCTGTGGCGCGACGTCCTCCAGAAGATGCGGGCGCACGGGTACAACGCGGTCAGCATCTACGTCTCCTGGAACGTCCACTCCCCCGCCCCCGGCCGCTACGACTTCACCGGCGTCCGCGACCTGGACCTGTTCCTGCGCACGGCCGCCGAGACCGGGCTGTACGTCGTCGTGCGTCCGGGCCCGTACATCAACGCCGAGATCGACGCGGGCGGCTTCCCGGGCTGGCTCACGGCCACCGAGGGCACGGCACGCACGGCCGACCCGACGTACCTGTCGCACGTCGACGGGTGGCTGACGGCGGTGAACCGGATCGTGCGCCGGCACCTGTTCACCCACGGCGACGGCACGGTCCTGCTGTACCAGATCGAGAACGAGTACGACGCCCACGTCACCGAGGCCACCGGCCGCGACTACATGGCGCACCTGTACCGCAAGGTCCGGGCGGACGGTGTCGACGTGCCCCTGTTCCACAACGACAAGGGCCGCAACGGCCACTGGATCCCGGGCTCGTTCGACACCGGCGGCGAGAGCGGCAAGTGGCTCTACGGGTTCGACGGCTACCCCTCGCCCTCCCAACCCCCGCCCGACTGGGGCCACTTCGGGCCCGGCGGCCTCAAGGGCGGCGCCACCGCCAGCCCCCGTACCCCCGGCTTCGTACCGGAGTTCGGCGGCGGCTGGTTCGACCCGTGGGGCGGGGTGGAGTTCCAGGGCAAGGGCTACGCCGAGTCCCGCCGCACCCGGGACGCGGCCTACGAACGCCGCTTCTACCTCACCAACCTCGCCAACGGCCTCACCCTGCACAACGTCTACATGACCTTCGGCGGCACCTCCTGGGGCTGGCTGCCCGCGCCGGTCGTCTACACGTCGTACGACTACGGCGCAGCCATCGACGAGGCCCGCAACGTCACCCCGAAGATCGCGCCGATGCACCAGATCGGCCATCTCCTGCGGCACGTCCCGGACTTCGCCAAGCTGGACCGGGCCGCCGACGTGCGGGCCGAGGGGCTGAAGGTCTACCACCTCACCAACCCGGACACCGGCACCCATGTGTACGTGGCGCGCAACGACTCCGCCGCCGAGGTCTCCAGCACCCTGCCCACCGCGGGCGGCGACCTCCGGCTCACCGTCCCCGCGCACGACGCCCGGCTGCTGACCGCGGGACTCGCGCTCGGCGGGCGCAAGCTGAAGTACGCCACCGCGCAGCCCATGCTGGTGCTCACCTCCGGCCCGCAGGACGTCGCCGTGTTCACCGGGCGCTACGGCGAGATGGCGCACCTCGTGCTGGACTGCCCGAGCGAGCCACGGGTCACCCGGCTCGACGAGGAGACCGCCTGGGTGTACGACCGGGGCGAGCTGCACGTCAACGTGGAGCTCGGCCGGGGCGGTCTGGCCCGGGTGCTGATCGAGCGCGGCGACAGCGGACGACCGCTGCTGCTCCTGTTCGCCGACGACACGACCGCCACCCGGCTGTTCCCGTACGACACCCCGTCGGGGACCGTGCTGGTCTACGGCCCGGCGCTGGTGCGCGGTGTCACGCTCGACGGCCCGACGGTACGGCTGACCGGCGACACGGTCCGGGCGACGGGTCTTGAGGTGTGGGGGCCGCGCGGCATCGGCGCCGTGGAGTGGAACGGGCGCCCGGTGCGCACCAGGGTCACCCGCGGCGGGAGCCTCGTCGCCGAGGCGCTGCTCGCCGGCGTGGAGCCGATCGCGCTGCCGGCGCTCGGCGGCTGGCGGCGCAGGACCGAGAACCCCGAGTCGGCGCCCGGGTTCGACGACTCGGACTGGACCGTCGCCGACCGGACCACGTCGTTCAGCACCACCCCCGTGCCCGAGGACGGGCCGGTCCTGTTCGCCGACGACTACGGCTTCCACTACGGGGACGTCTGGTACCGGGGCCGCTTCGAGGGCGGCGAGGGCCTGGAGTCCGTGTCGCTCGCCTACAGCACCGGCACCCAGGGCATGCTGATGGCCTGGCTGGACGGGGTGCCGCTCGGCTCGCACCGGATGCCCGTGCCCGGCAAGGACACGGTCCGGCAGGGCAGTTGGACGGCCACCGCCACCCTGTCGCTGGACGGGCTGTCCAGGAGGACGCGCAGGGCGCTGCGCGCGCCGGGCCGGCACGTGCTGTCGGTGCTCGTCCGGCGGATGCAGCACGACCAGGACGGCAAGGCCCTCGACACCCACAAGGTGGCGCGCGGACTCACCCGGGTCGCGTTCGAGGGGGCCGATCCCGCGGTGACCTGGCGCATCCGGGGCGAGGCGGCGCCCGACCCCGTGCGCGGGCCGCAGAACAACGGCGGCCTGCACGGGGAGCGGGCGGGCTGGCACCTGCCGGGCTTCGACGACCGCCGCTGGTCCGCGGCCGCCTTCCCGCGCGCGGACCGGGGGCAGGGCGTGACCTGGTACCGGACCACGTTCAAGCTGTCGGTGCCGGCGGGCGTCGACGCCTCGGTGGGACTGGTCCTGGAGGACGATCCCGAACGCGCCTACCGCGTCCAGGTGTTCCTGAACGGCTGGAACATGGGCCAGTACATCAACGACGTGGGCCCGCAGCACACCTTCGTCCTCCCGAACGGCATCCTGCGCACCCGCGGCGCCAACACGCTCGCGCTCGCCGTGCTCCACGACGGCACCACCGTCTCGGGGCCCGGGAAGGTCCGGCTGGCGCTGCTCGGAAGTGCGGCGGGAGGGATTCCCGTGACGGCTGTCGACTCCCCCGGCCGGTGAGACGACGCCGGTGACGCCCCACGCCCGCCCACCCGCGAAGACGGTCGTTCTCCCTTGAACAACAGCCGCCGGATCGCATGACGCGGACACGTCCGGACGCGTAGTGTCGGACGAGCCGCCGTTCGGCGGGCGAAAGGGGAGGCAATGGACGTCGCGGGCGCGCGGCAGTGGGCGGCCCGGATCGCCGCGAAGCCGCCGGGCCTGCGGGCCGGCGCCGGCAAGCGCGCACTCGCCGCCGGACTCGCCCGCGCGGTCCGCACCCGGCCCCACCCGCCCGTCGGTGTACGGGAGTTGTGCGTGGCCCTGTGCGAGGAGATGAGCACGCTGCGCGGCGGACGCCCCGTCGAGCTGCGCTTCGAGCGGTTCCCCGACGAGATCGACGTCACCGGGCTGTGGCTGGAGTTCGCGGACTTCGACCTGGTCATCGTCGAGGAACGGGCCGAGGCCGTGCAGCAACTGGTCATCCTCGGCCACGAGTTGTGGCATCTGCACGCCGGGCACCGGCACCACCACCGGCTCGGCGCCGAGGCCGCCCGCGCCCTCGCGGACGCGCCGGGGCTGAGCGACGCCGCCCTGACGGTGGCCGCCCGCAACGGCTCCCGCAAGTCCGACGAGGCCGAGGCCGACGACTTCGGCCACCGGCTCGCCACCCGGTTCCGCTCGCTGGTCACCGGGCTCGCGGCCCGGCCCGACCCCCTCCAGCGGGCGTTCGGCTACCGCGGCCGCGGCGGAGCGACGCGGTGAACGGCACGGCCGAGGCGCCCGCGGGCGTCCTGGACGACTTCTCCATCTCCTTCTGGATACCCACCGCCGTGCTGACCGTGGCCCTGGTGATCAAGCTGCCCACGATCATCCGGCTGTGGCGGGACCCGCTGCTGCGCGCGGTCGGCGGTCTGCTGCTGCTCGCCTGCACGGTGTTCGTGTTCGTCACGCCGTCCACGATCGCCTGGACCAACCGGGTCACCGGCGTGCCCAACATCTCGGCGCCCTGGTGCTATTCGCTGCTCACCGCGTTCTGCGGCTCCTGTCTGCTGCTGATCGTCGCCTGGCGCAACGGCCTGTCGGAACGCTCGGCCGCCACCCGCCGCGCGATGCGCTGGATCGTGTGCGGCTACTCGGGCGTGATCGCCGCCCTGTGGGTGCTGTTCGCGCTGGCGGACGCCCCGGTGGAGCGGCTGCGGGACCTGGACACCTACTACGCCACCACCCCGTTCATGCGCGAGGAGATCCTGCTCTACCTCGTCGCGCACTTCGTCGCCTGCCTCATCACGTCCCGGCTGATCTGGAACTGGGTGCGCACCGAGGGCCTGGACGCCTGGCTGCGCTGGGGACTGAAGCTGCTCGGCGGCGGCTACGCGCTGAACCTGATCTTCGACGGGTCGAAGCTGACGGCCGTCGCCGCGCGCTGGTTCGGCCGGGACCTGGACTGGCTGAGCACCAATCTGGCGCCGCTGGTCGCCGCCCTGTCCGCCATCGTGATCGCGGTCGGCTTCATCCTGCCGCACGCCGGCCAGTACCTCCACGACCGCTGGCGGCTGCGGCTCGCCCACCGCGAACTGCGGCCCCTGTACCACCTGATGCGGACCGTCAGCGGCTCCGGCGTCCCCCTCGTGCTGCGCGCCACGCTCGAACTCCGGCTCACCCGGCGCGAGACGTACATCAGGGACGTCCTGCTGCCGCTGGCCCGGCACATCGACACCGAGGCGGGCGGCCGGGCGTACGCCGCCGCGCTGGACCTCGGGCATCCGGAGCCGTGGGCGCGTGCGCTGGCCTCCGCGGTGGCCGTCCTGGACGCCGTCGAGGCCCGGGGCCGCACGCCGGAACCGCCCGAGGGGGCCACCGGGCCCGACACCACGAACCTGCTCCAGGAGATCGGGGCCGTGTCCCGAGCCCTCCGTCATCCCGACGAGATCGCGGCGGTCCGCGCGCGTGCGGCCGTCCCAGCAGAGAGCGTTGCCGTACATGAGTGAGCGCACCACCACCGCCGTCGTCCTCGGCGGCTCCCTCGCCGGGCTGCTCGCCGCCCGGGCCCTGACCCCCTACGCCGACCGGGTCGTGGTGGTCGAGCGGGACGCGCTGCCCGACGGGCCCGAGCCGCGCCGGGGGCTGCCGCAGGCCCGGCACGTGCACCACCTGTGGTCGGGTGGCGCGCGGGCGCTGGAGCTGCTGCTGCCGGGGGTGACGGAGCGGCTGCGGGCGGCCGGGGTGACCCGGCTGCCGGTGACGACGGACATGGTGGCGCTGTCCCCGTACGGCTGGTACCGGCGCTGGGCCGAGTCCGCGTTCGTGCTGCCGGGCAGCCGGGACCTGCTGGACTCGGTGGTGCGCGCGCAGGTGCTGGCCGACGGGCGGATCGAACTCCTGGAACGCACCGAGGCGGTGGGGCTGCTCGGCACGGACGTGGCGGTGACGGGCGTACGGACCCGGGCGGTCGGCGGGGGCGACGGGAGCGGCGGGAGCAACGGGGCCGGGCGCAGGCTCGACGCGGATCTCGTCGTGGACGCGACCGGGCGCGGATCGCGGACGCCGCACTGGCTGACCTCGATGGGGCTGCCCGCGCCCGAGCGGCGCGAGGTGGACTCCGGGATCGCCTACGCGACACGGGTGTTCCGGGCGCCGGAGTCCGCGCGCGGCGGGTTCCCCATCGTCACCGTGCAGGCCGATCCGCGGAGCGGGCGGCCCGGCCGGGGCGGGGTGCTGATGCCCGTCGAGGACGGCAAGTGGATGATCACCCTGTACGGCGGCCGGGGCGGGGAACCGGGCGTCGACCCGGGGGACTTCGAGCGGTTCGCGCGGGAGGAGCTGGCGCATCCCGTGATCGCCGAGCTGATGGTCAACGCCGAACCGCTGGGCGAGGACGTCGCGTTCACCCGGACCACGGCCAACCGGCGGTACTTCTACGAGCGGATGCCGGTGTGGCCCGAGAACTTCGTGGTGCTCGGGGACGCGGTGTGCGCGCTGAACCCGGTGTACGGGCACGGGATGGCGGTGGCCGCGCAGACGGCGGTCGCCGTGCGGGACGTGGTGTCCCGGCAGGGGGTGGGGGCGCCGGGGCTGGCGCGGGAGGTGCAGCGGGCCGTGGGGCGCGCGGCCCGTACGGCGTGGGACCTGTCGACCGGGTCGGACGTGTTCTACCCGGGGGCGACCGAGAGCGGCCCGACGCTGCGGGAGCGGGTGATGTCGGCGTACGTGGGACGGCTGTTGCGGACGGCGACGGGCAACGGGCGGATCGCGCGGCGGGTGACGGACGTGACGTCGCTGGAGCGCGGCGCGGAGACGCTGCTCGCGCCGCGGGTGGTGCTGGGGGCGGTGGTGGGACCGCTGAAACCGGCGCTGACCGGGCCCCCGCTGACCGCGGAGGAGTGGAAGGCGGCGGGGGTTCTGTAGGGGGCCCGGTCGGTGCCCGCGGTGGGGCCGGCTAGCCCGCGAACACCGGTTGTCGTACCCCCTGGCCCGCTCCCGGGATCACCAGCAGGGAACCCGCCAGGGGGTCCGGGGCGGCGAGGCCCGTGCGGGCCGTGGTGACGTAGAGGTCCGTCAGGTCGGCGCCGCCGAAGGCGCAGGCCGTGGTGCGCGGGGTGGGCAGGGGGATCACCCTGTCCAGGGTGCCCTCCGGGGTGTAGCGGTGCAGCGCCGCGCCGTCCCACAGGGCCACCCACACACAGCCGTCCGCGTCGACCGTGAGCCCGTCGGGATAGCCGGCCGACTCCGGGACCGTCACGAACTCCCGCCGGTTCGCGGCCCGTTCGCCGTCGTGGTCGAAGACGTCCACCCGCCGGGTCGGGGTGTCGATGTAGTAGAGCAGGCGTCCGTCGGGGCTCCAGCCGGTGCCGTTGCTGACCGTCACCGACGGCAGGACCGTGCTCGCCGCGCCCGCCCCGGTGAACCGCGCGAACGTACCGCCGCCCGCCGCCTCGTCGTAGCGCATCGTGCCCGCCCACAGCGAGCCGTCGGGCGCCACCGCGGCGTCGTTGCCCCGGCGGCCGGGTACCGGCTCGCGGTGCAGCCAGCGGAAGCCGTCGTCCGGGTCCAGCAGGCCCACCCCGTCACGGAGGTTGAGGACCAGGCCGCCGCCCGCCCGCGGCTTCGCGGCGCCCACGTGCTGGTGCGTGGTGCGGACCGTGCGGTGCCCCGTCGCGGGGTCGTAGGCGTGCACCCGCGCGCCCAGGATGTCGACCCAGATCAGCCGTCCGGCCCCCGCGTCCCAGGTGGGCCCCTCGCCCAGTTCCGCCGTCGCGCGCACCGCGACCTCGTACGCCGTCACGCCGCGGTCCTGTGGCCCAGCCGCTCGGAGAGTTCGGCGGCGCCCTTGGCCGCCAACTGCTCCAGTTCCACGCGGCGTTCGTCGCTCCAGCGGATCATCGGCACCGAGATGGACAGGGCGGCGACGACCTGCCCCGCACGGTCGCGCACCGGCGCCGCGACACAGCTGACGTCCGGGTTGGACTCGCGGTTCTCGACCGCGATCCCCTTCTCCCGGATGCCGGCGAGCGCCGCGCGCAGCGCCCCCGGGTCGGTGATGCTGTCGGGTGTCATGGCGGTGAGCTCCGTACCGTCGGGGATGCGCGCGGTCAGTTCGGGCTCGGGCAGCGACGCGAGCAGCATCTTGCCGACCGAGGTGCAGTGGGCGGGCAACCGCCGCCCCGCCGCCGACACCATGCGCACCGCGTGCGTGGAGTCGACCTTGGCGATGTAGATCACGTCGGTGCCGTCGAGGATGGCCACGTGCACCGTCTCGTCGCAGGTCTCGGCGACCGAGCGGGCGACCTGCTGGCCCTCGGCGGCGAGGTCGAGCTGCTCGGCGTACCGGCTGCCGAGCTGGTAGGGCCGCACACCGAGCCGGTATCGTCCGGGCTGTCCGGGTACGGGCACGATGTACGAGCGTGCGGCGAGCGTGGTGACCAGTTCGTGCACGGTCGTGCGCGGCAGCCGGAGCCGGCGCACGATGTCGGGGGCGGACAGCGTGCCGTCCCCGTCGAGGAACAGTTCGAGTATGTCGAGAGCACGGGTCACGGCGGGTACGAGGCGTCCCATGGTCCGGCCCCCTCCCTGGTGGTCTCGGCGTCTGTGTTCGATATTTCAACAGACGATCGGCATGGCGAACGACCATCACAGGCTAGTCATGGCGGGTTGTCCGGGCAATGCGTGATTTCCGGCGCCGGGGCTTCGGGGCGCACAGGAGCGCCCCGAAGGGCGCGGGGAACTGCGCGACAAGCCCCCACCGTCCCGCGGCCGGACACCCACAAGCAGTCGCGCGCGGCCGGGTTGCGCGAGCATGGGTGCCATGCCCGACTCCGCGAAGCGTCCCGCCGAGCCCTTCACCCCGCTCGACTTCCAGCTGGTGCTGCTGCGCCGCATGGCTGACCACAACCCCGAGCTCGTCGACGACGCCCGGCGGGAACTGGGCGTGCCGCTCGCGCGGATGCGGGAGGCCAACAAGCGCTGGCAGGCGATGGTCCGCTCCCGCTGGGCGCGCTCGGCCGCCGCCCGCCACCGCTCGGTCCTGGGCGCCCCCGAGGAGGAGGCGAAGCGCGTGATCGGCGACCTGGAGTGCACGGCCCTGCGGTGGCGGCTGCCGCTCTGGCCCGATCTGCGCTTCGAGGTGCTGCTCTCCCCCGAGGGCGCGGTCTGGAACGAGTGGCTGGTGCGCGCGCCCGGCGCCCCCGCGCCCCGGCTCGCGACCCTGGACGACCTCACGCCCTGGTCCTGCACGGTCGACGAGGCGGCCCGCGCGTTCGCGCCCGCCCGTCCCCTGGAGGGCACGGCGCCCACCCGGTGGGGACTGGCGTTCACGGCGCCGGACGCGCGGGGCGTACGGCGGGAGGTCGTGGCCGAGTTCACCTGGGGACTGCTCCAGCGGACGGCGGCCCGGTCGTAGCGATCGGCGGGTGGGGGTGGGCGCGCGGTCGTCAGCGCGTACGGGTGGGCGCGCGGCCGTCAGCGCGTACGGGTGGGCGCGCGGCCGTGGTTGCGTCAGGTCGGCGCGCCGCCGTCAGCACGTGGTCGTCGGCGCCTGGCCGTCAGCGCGTGGCGGCGGCCAGCATCGCCTCGGCGACCGCGGCCGGCGATCCCGGGTGCAGGAAGAGGAACAGATTGGGCTCGACCAGCTCCAGTTCCATCACCCGCGGGCCGCCGTCGTCGCCGTCGACCAGGTCCACCCGCGCGTACAGCAGCTCGGGCGCGCCGGGCACGGCGGCCAACGCCCGCTCGGCGACGGCGAGTTCGGCCGGGGTCGCGGTCCACGGCTCCAGGTCGGGGTGCGGCACCTTGACGGCGTCGTAGGCGGTGCCGGGCGCGAGGACGGCGCGCTTGCGGCTGGCGTGCAGCAGCCGGCCGCCGTAGAACTGGAGGGCCCGCTCGCCGCCGGCGTCTATGCCCGCCATGTAGGGCTGGACCATCGCGGTGAGCCCCTCCTCGTGCATCCGCGCCAGGTGCCGTACGGCCCGCTCGTGCTCCCCTGGCGTGTACCGAGCGGCGAACCGGGCGCCCGCCCCGAAGGTCGGCTTGATCACGAACTCCCGGTCGGCGGGCAGTCCGTCGGTGCCACCGGGGGCGAGGTAGCGGGTCGGGACGACGGGGACGCCGGCCGCTGCGAGGTCGCCGAGGTAGCGCTTGTCGGTGTTCCAGCGCACGACCGGGGCCGGGTTGGCGAGCCGGGTCGCCGCGGCGACGCGCTCGGCCCAGGCGACGAACTCGGCGGCGCGCCAGCTGTAGTCCCAGGTGGAGCGGATGACGACGAGATCGAAGGCGCTCCAGTCGGCGGCGGTGTCGTCCCAGGCCACGACGGTGGCCCCGGCCCCGGCGTCGGTCAGCGCCCGCACCAGCACCGGCAGGTCGCGGTCCCGGTGGGGCTCGGTCCCGGGGTCGTAGGTGGCGAGGGCGACACGAGGCACGGGGGCTCCCTGTTCGTACGGACGTCCGACTGATCCCCCGCAGGCTAACCGTGTCTCCGGGACCCACGGCAACGGGTTTGACCTTCACCCTTGGTGAAGCCGCAGCATCGGGAGCACGACGACGAGCGGGACGGGGTGGGACGTGGAGGAGACCATGCTGACGATCGGCGCCTTCGCGAAGGCCGGCCGCCTCTCCCCCAAGGCCCTGCGCCTGTACGACGAACTGGACCTGCTGCGCCCCGCCCGGGTCGACCCGGACACCGGCTACCGCTACTACGCCGTGAGCCAGTTGGAGCGCGCCCGGCTCGTGGCCTGGCTGCGGCGGCTCGGCATGCCGCTGGCCCGGATCCGCGAGGTGTGCGCCCTGCCCGCGCGGGAGGCCGCGCGGGAGATCCGGGCGTACTGGGCACGGGTCGAGGCGGAGACGGCCGCACGACGGGACCTCGCCACGTTCCTCGTCGCACACCTGACCGACGACGTGAGGAAGGACACCGCCATGCTGGAACTGCGGCACTCGGCCCGTTCGGACGCCGGACGGACACGCCCCACCAACCAGGACACCGCCTACGCGGGCCCCCGCCTCCTGGCCGTGGCCGACGGCTACGGCCCCACGGGCGCCCCCGCGAGCAGCGCGGCCGTGGAGGCCCTGAAACACCTGGAGACCACCGAACTGTCCGGCGCCGCCGTACTGAACCTCCTGGAAGCGGCGACGGACGCCGCGAGCGAGGCCGCCCGCGAGGCGGCCAGCGACGAGGAGGCGGGCACCACACTGACCGCACTGCTGTGGACGGGCTCCCGCCTGGCCCTGACACACATCGGCGACTCCCGCGCGTACCTGCTGCGCGGTGGCGGACGTGACCCAGTCGGACTTCTGACAGGGGCCGGCCCCACCGCCCCCAGAGGGGCGCGGGGAACTGCGCGGCCGGCCGCGGCGGACCCGCGGCCTGAAACGAACCGGCACCCCCGGACCTCTCTTTGCACACCGCCTGGACACGGTCGTGGTGCAGGTGACCGCCCACATGACAGGCAGAACCACCAACTCCGTCCACCCGTCCGACCAAAGGGGCGCGGGGAGCTGTGCGGCCGGCCACGGTGGACCCGTGGCCCGGAACGTGCCGGCGCCCGCTCTCCCCGTTGGGTTCCCCTAGCGCACCGCTTGGGTGCGGTCGTGTTCGGGGGGCCGCTGGGGTAGGAAGGTAGGCGTCGTCCCCGAGTGGCTAGGAGTGCGCCGCGTGTCCACCCTCTTTCCGGCCCTGACGGGCGGTCCCGGCGAGCGCGTCGCCCTGAAGTTCACCGGCGACGGCCGGGCGCTGACCTACGGGGAGCTCGCCGCCGCGGCCGGCGCCGTCGCCGCCCGTGTCCGGGGCGCCGGCCGGGTGGCCGTGTGGGCCACCCCCGAGCTGGAGACGGCCGTCGCGGTGGTGGGCGCCCTGCTCGCCGGCGTCCCCGCCGTGCCCCTCAACCCCAAGTCGGGCGAGAAGGAGCTCGCGCACATCCTCTCCGACAGCGCCCCCGCCCTCGTCCTGACGGCACCGGGCGCCGAACTCCCGCCCGCGCTCGCGCGGACGGAGCGCGCGGACGTCGACGTGCACGGCTCGGGCGACCTGCCCGAGGACCGCACGGCCGACGACGACCCCGCCCTGATCGTCTACACCTCCGGCACCACCGGCCCGCCCAAGGGCGCCGTCGTCCCCCGCCGCGCCCTCGCCGCGACCCTGGACGCCCTCGCCGACGCCTGGCAGTGGACCGGCGACGACGTCCTCGTGCACGGCCTGCCCCTGTTCCACGTGCACGGCCTGGTCCTCGGCGTCCTCGGCCCGCTGCGCCGCGGCGGCTGCGTGCGCCACCTCGGCCGCTTCGACACCCAGGGGGTGGCCCGGGAGCTGACCGACGGCGCGACCATGCTGTTCGGCGTCCCGACGATGTACCACCGCATCGCCGAGGCCCTGCCCGGCGACCCCGCCCTGGCGAAGGCGCTCGGCCGGGCCCGGCTCCTGGTGTCCGGCTCGGCCGCGCTGCCCGTCCACGACCACGAGCGCATCACGGCGGCGACCGGACAGCGGGTGATCGAGCGGTACGGCATGACGGAGACGCTGATGAACACCAGCGTCCGCGCCGACGGCGAGCCCCGCGCGGGCACGGTCGGCGTGCCGCTGCCCGGCGTGGAGCTGCGCCTGGTCGAGGAGGACGGCACGGTCCTCGCCGCGTACGACGGGCAGACCGTCGGCGAGATCCAGGTGCGCGGCCCGAACCTGTTCACCGAGTACCTCAACCGCCCCGACGCCACCGCCGCCGCCTTCACCGCCGACGGCTGGTTCCGCACCGGCGACATGGCGGTGCGCGAGCCCGACGGCTACGTCCGCATCGTCGGCCGCAAGGCCACCGACCTGATCAAGAGCGGCGGTTACAAGATCGGCGCCGGTGAGATCGAGAACGCCCTGCTGGAGCACCCCGGGGTGCGCGAGGCGGCCGTCACCGGGGAGCCGGACGCGGACCTGGGCGAGCGGATCGTGGCCTGGATCGTCCCCGAGGACGCGGCGAACCCGCCGCGCGACGAGGAGTTGGCCGACCACGTGGCCCGCAGGCTCGCCCCGCACAAGCGCCCCCGCGTCGTCCGCCACCTGACCGAACTCCCCCGCAACGACATGGGGAAGATCATGAAGCGGGCGCTGGGCCATGCCTGAGCGGCCGTCGGCGCGCGAGGTGCTCGACCTGGTCCAGGACCCGTACACCTTCAGCGAACTCCCGTACCCCGCACGGGAGTCGGCGGTGGACGGACCGATCTCCTGGCCCGGCTACGACGCCTCGCGCGCCCGCGCCGCCGCCCGCACCGGCGAGGAGGAGTCCGTCGTCTGCGGCACCGCCTCCGTCGGTGGCACCCGTGCGGTGCTGATCGCCTTCGAGTTCGGCTTCCTCGGCGGCTCGCTGGGCGAACGCACCGGCGACCGGCTGGAGTCGGCGTACGTCCACGCCCGCACCCACCGGCTGCCGGTGGTCGCGCTGGTCGCCACGGGCGGCAGCCGGATGCAGGAGGGCATGGTCGCGCTCACCCAACTCCAGCGCGTGGCACGGCAGTCGGCGCTCACCCGGGAGGCCGGACTGCCGCAGGTCTCGGTGCTGCGGGACCCGACCACGGGCGGTGGCTGGGCCACCCTGGGCGCGGGCGCCGACGTGGTCCTGGCGCTGCCCGGCGCCCAGGTCGGCTTCGCCGGCTCGCGGGTGCGCCCGGCCGACGCCGACCCGGCCGCGTACACCGCGGAGGCCCAGGTCGCGGCCGGTTCGGCGGACGCGCTCGTAGCGCCCGCCGAGCTGCGGGACACACTGGCGCGGTGGCTGCGGCTGCTGACCCGCCCCGCGGACCAGGCACCCCCGCCCGCCGCGCTCGGCACGACCGCGCCCCCGGCCACCGGCCGGGAGTCGGTGCTGCGCGCCCGCTCCCCCGAACGCCCGCACGCGGACGCCTACTTGGACGCCTACTTCACCGAGCGTGCCGAGATCTCCGGGGACCGCTGCGGCGGCCGGGACCCCGAGGGAATCCGGTGCGGCTTCGGCACGCACGGGGGCCGTACGGTGGCGTACGCGGCGCAGACCGGGGCGGCCACCCGCCCGGCCGGCTACCGTACGGCGGCCCGGCTGATCCGGCTCGCGGACCGGCTCGGCATCCCGGTGCTGACCCTGGTGGACACCCCCGGCGCGGCCAACGACGCCGAGGCCGAACGACAGGGCGCGGGGCCCGCGATCGCGGACCTGTTCACGGCGGTCGCGACGGCGCGCACACCCGTGACGACGCTGCTGATCGGCGAGGGCGGTTCGGGCGGCGCGCTCGCGCTGGCCGCGCCCGGCAACACCTGGGCCGTACCCGACAGTTACTTCTCCGTCATCGCGCCCGAACTGGCGGCGGCCATCCTGAAGCGCCCGCCGGAGGAGGCCGGGGCGACGGCCGACCGGCTCCGCATCCGGCCGCAGGACCTGGCCGAGCTGGGCGTGATCCGCACCGGTGCTCATCCGTTCGGCCGCACCCCGCCCGGCCCCCTCCAGAAGGCGCCGCCCGTGCCACGCCCGGAGGATGCGTAGAGAACCCCGCCGCCCGGCGGGCGCCCACGGCCCGGCCACTCGGGAGGATCTGCGATGACCGTCAGCCTGGAGCAGTTGCGCCGCTGTCACTTCGCCGTCGACCTGGGAGCGGCCCGCACCCGGGTGTACGTGAGGGGCGCCGGGCTCGTCGTCGACCAGCCGTCCGCCGCGGCCGTGAACACCAGGACCGGCGCGCTCATCGCCGTGGGCGAACTCGCGGAGCGGATGACGGGCCGTACGCCCGCCTACATCCGGGTGGTACGCCCCGTCAGCGGGGGCACCGTCGTCGACATCGAGATGGCCCAGCGCATGCTGCGCCATCTGATCGGCGACAAGGTGCGCCGCGCGCTGCGCCGCAAGCCCCGGCTGCGGGCCGCGGCCTGCACCCCGCACGACGCCGACCCGCTGGCCCAACGCGCCACCATCGAGACGCTGGTGGGGCTCGGGGCGCGGCGCGTGGAGCTGGTGGACACGCTGATCGCCGCGGCGGTCGGCTGCGGGCTGCCCGTGGAACGCCCCGAGGGCACGATGATCATCGTGTGCGGCGCGGCGGCGACCCAGGTGGCCGTGCTGTCCCTGGGGTCGATCGTCACGGCCGAGCGCTTCCCGGTCGGCGGGGAGGCCGTGGACCACGCGATCGTGCAGCACCTGCGGCACGAGCACGAACTGATGCTGCCGAGCCAGTCGGTACGGCCGCTCCAACTGGCCCTGTCCGGCAACGGACTGACCGCGCACGGCCCCACGTCCACCGAGATCCACGGCCGGGACGTCGCCACCGGCCTCGCCCGGTCGGTGCGCGTCGACACCGCCGCGGTGCGCGAGGCGATCCACGCCCCGCTGACGGCCGTGCTCGACGGCATCGGCAAGGTGCTGCGGGAGTGCCCGCCCGACCTGGTGGCCGATCTCGCCGACCGCGGGATCATGATGGTCGGCGGCTCCGCGCTGCTCCCCGGCCTGGACCAGATGCTGCGCGAGGCGACGGGCATGCCGGTGCACATCGCGGAACGGCCGGACGTGTGCGCCGTCCAGGGCATCGGGGCCATGCTGGAGGGCAGGATCGAGCCCCTGGTCCTCAACCCGCTGGCCGCCTGAGGACGCCCGCGGGAACGGCCCGGCGCACCGGGTCAGTACGGCAGGATGCGCCCCGACGGGGTCCTGCGGTCGATCTCCTGGCCGCGGGGAGCGGCGGGCCGGCGGCTGACTCGTACACGGATCCGGCGGTCCATGACGCCCTCCTCATGCCTCGTACTGCCTCGCAGTCGCTGTCAGGTACGAGGCTCGTGCCGAGGGCCGGATCTCCGGCCTCGCCCGCGCGCCCGTACGCCAGATCGTTCCCACGCAGGCATATGTCATGCCTCCGCGGCGGAACGAGAACAATCCTCATGACCGAACCTGCCCGGCGAGGCGGGCAGTTGGGTCGTCATGACGGGATGTGCGCGGTTCTGGACGGCCGGTGCCGACACCTGCTCAGTAGGCGACCGAGATATGGGCACGCGAGTGCCGGTGGCGCTCGATCTCGTCGACGACGGCCAGCGCGAAGTCGGCGCCGGAGATCTCCGACCGGCCCTCCGCGTCGAACAGGGCGACCTCGCCGCCGAGCCGGTACGTCCCGGTCCGCTCGCCGGCCGCCCAGGCGCCGTAACCACCCGCGGGCGAGACGAAGGTCCAGTCGAGCCCCTCGGGCGCGGCGGTGGTCAGCCACTGCCGGAAACCCTCCATGACCTCCACCTCGGACCTGAGCTCCTCCGGTACGTCCCCGTCGGCGAACCGGGGCGCGCCGGGCGCGGGGCGCAGCGACGAGAACCCGCCGATGACGACGAACCGGGCGCCGGTGTCGAGCGCGGCGGCGGCGAAGTCCCGGTAGAGGCCGGCGAGCCGGTCCGTCAGGTCGCCGCGCGGGGCGAGCGTCGCGACGACCGCGTCCCGGCCGGCGATCAGCCCGGCGGCGTCCTCGGCCGGGCCGTGCGCGTACGTCACACCGGCGGCCGGGCTCGCGGGGGCCGAGCGGGAGTACGAGGTCACCTCGTGGCCGCGCGTGGCCGCCTCGGCGGCGATGTGGGCACCGGTGTACCCGGTCCCCCCGATGATCAGGACGTTGCTCACGGTCGCTCCCGGCGGGTGAGGGTGGGGTGGGGTGGTGGACATGGGGGTGGTGGATATGGGGGTCAGCGCCAGCCGAGGGCGGGCGCGACATGGGTGAGGACGTTCTCCAGCACGTGACTGTTGTAGTCCACGCCGAGCTGGTTGGGGACGGTCAGCAGCAGCGTGTCGGCCTCGGCGACCGCCTCGTCGTCGGCGAGCTGCTTCACCAGCACGTCCGGCTCCGCGGCGTAGGTGCGGCCGAAGATCGCGCGGGTGTCGGCGTCGATCCGGCCGATCTGGTCGGCGCTGTCGCCCTCGCGTCCGAAGTAGGCACGGTCCTGGTCGCTGGTGAGCGCGAAGACGCTGCGCGACACGGAGACGCGCGGCTCGTGCTCGTGGCCCGCCTCGGCCCACGCCTCGCGGAACGCGCGGATCTGTGCGGCCTGCTGCACATGGAAGGGGGCGCCGCCCTCGTCGTTCTTGAGGGTCGAACTCATCAGGTTCATGCCGAGCTTGGCCGCCCAGACCGCGGTGCCGTTGGAGCCCGCGCCCCACCAGATGCGCTCGCGCAGTCCCGCGGAGTACGGCTCGATCCGCAGTGGTCCGGGCGGGTTGGCGAACATCGGCCGCGGGTTGGGCCGGGCGAAGCCCTCGCCCTGGAGGACGGTGAGCAGCACCTCGGTGTGCTTGCGGGCCATGTCCGCGTCGGTGTCGCCCTCGCCGGGGGCGTAACCGAAGTAGCGCCAGCCGTCGATGACCTGCTCCGGGGAGCCGCGGCTGACGCCGAGCTGGAGCCTGCCGCCGGAGATGAGGTCGGCCGCGCCGGCGTCCTCGGCCATGTGGAGGGGGTTCTCGTAGCGCATGTCGATCACACCGGTGCCGATCTCGATGCGCGAGGTCCTGGCACCGATCGCGGCGAGCAGCGGGAAGGGCGAGGCGAGCTGCCGGGCGAAGTGGTGGACGCGGAAGTAGGCGCCGTCCGCCCCCAGTTCCTCGGCCGCCACGGCCAGGTCGACGGCCTGGAGCAACGCGTCGGCGGCCGACCGCGTCTGGGAGTGCCGGGTGTCGGACCAGTGCCCGAACGACAGAAAACCGATGCGCTTCATGCCCGCCCCAACACCCACCCGAACTAATTGATTCCTCAACTACCGAGGCGTGTTTCCGGTTGTCCGGAGCCGCCCCCGCACCGGGTACGCGCCGGCCGGGGTCTGCGAGGCTGTGGTGATGACCATGGCCATGAGGACCACACCGGAGTGGGAAGCACGCTGCGCCGCCCTGTGGGACGCCTTCGACGACCACGACGCGGCGGACTTCCGCGCGAGGATGACCACCCTGACCGACGAGCTGGCGCCGGGGCACCCCGTCGCCGCCTTCGAGCAGGCGTCCGCCCATGACGCGACCGACCTGGGCGAACGCGCCGTGGAGCTGTACCGGGAGGCCCTGGCGGGCGGCCTGGACGGCGACCGCCACCGGCAGGCCGTGATCCAGCTGGCCAGCACCCTGCGCACGCTCGGCCACCCGCAGGCCGCGGCCGACCTGCTGCTCACGGAACGCGCGAGGACCTCGGACCACCTCGACGACGCGCTCACCGCGTTCCTCGCCCTGGCCCTGACCGACCTCGGCCGCGAACGCGAGGCCGTGTCCCTCGCCCTCACCGCCCTGTCCGGCCATCTGCCGAGCTACCGCGTCTCGGTCGCCCGCTACGCCGCCGCCCTGACCGCCGACACCCTGACCGCCGGCGCCTGAACCCCCTCCGCCGACCGCCCCTGCTGCGGCGATCGGCGGAGGGGATTTCTCCTGTCCCCCGTTGTCGGTTTCAGGTATCCCCCGTTGTCGGGTTCAGGCCGTGACCAACGCGCACTGGCCCCGGTCGGCCTTCGCCGGTCCGGCGGCGCTCGGCCGGACGTCGAAGTCGAACATGGCGGTGGGTACGTACAGCGAGCAGCAGGCGTTGGGGATGTCGACGATGCCGCTGATGCGTCCCTCTATGGGGGAGGAGCCGAGCAGCAGGTAGGCCTGCTCTCCGCTGTAGCCGAACTTCTTGAAGTACTCGACGGCGTTGAGGCAGGCCCGGCGGTAGGCCAGCGTCGCGTCCAGGTAGTAGTTCGTGTCCGTGTCGTGGTCGACGGAGACCCCGATGAAGGTGAGGAACTCCGTGTACCGCGGCTCGACGTTGCCCGGGATGAACACGGGGTTGGTGGTGATGCCGTACGTCTCCATGCCGCCCTTGATCAGGTCGACGTGGAAGTCGACGTAGCCGCCCATCTCGATGGCGCCGCAGAAGGTGATCTCTCCGTCGCCCTGACTGAAGTGCAGGTCGCCCCCGGAGAGTTTGGCGTCCTTGACGTGCACGGGGAAGAAGACCCTCGAACCCCGGGTGAAGTTCTTGATGTCCTGGTTGCCGCCGTTCTCACGGGCCGGCACCGTGCGTGCGCCCTCCTCGGTGATGCGTCGGGCGAGATCCCCGGTGGCCTTGCCCGCGAGCGCGTTGGTGGTGTCCGGCGGCACGGCGAGCGGCGGGACCCGGTTCGGGTCGGTGTCGATCAGCGCCTGCTCCCGGGCGTTCCAGCGGGTGAGCATCTCGGCGGAGGGAGCGGTTCCGAACAGCCCTGGGTGGGTGATCCCCGTGAAGCGGATCCCCGGCAGGTGGCGGGAGACGGCCTGCTGCCCGTGGAAGTCCCATATCGCCTTGTAGGCGTCCGGGAAGTAGTCGGTCAGGAAGCCGCCGCCGTTGGCCTTGGCGAAGACGCCGGTGTAGCCCCAGCCCTGGCCCGCCGCGTCTCCGGTCTGCTGCGGAACGGGACCGAGATCAAGGAGGTCCACGACGAGCAGGTCGCCCGGTTCCGCGCCCTCCACACCGATCGGGCCGCTGAGCATGTGCGGAATGGTCAGGTCGATGTCGCGGACGTCGTTGGCGGATTCGTTGTTGCCGACCTGGCAGTCGGTCCAGTCGCGGCACTCCAGGCGGAATTCCGCTCCCGGCCGCACCATGGCGACGGTGGGAACGTCCGGGTGCCACCGGTTGTGTCCAGGAACGTCCTGTTCACGCATCGACTTGCTCTGGTCCACTGTGAAAAGAATGTCAGGCATGAGAACTCCTCATTTCTGACCCGGTCACGTCGGCGCGCCCACGCTTCCTGCCGGCGGGGCGGCCGAGGTCGGCCGGGGTGTCCTATGGGTGCGTGGCCACAGCCCCGCGAACACGACGACGCCGAAGACCGCCAGTGCGATGGCGATCTCGGTGGGGTGCTTCCAGTAGCCGGAAAGCAGCAGCCCGGCGGGAATCACGCCGGTGACCCAGCCCTCGATCGCCGTGACCCAACCGGTGTAGACCCTGAGGTTGTCCATCTTGAGGCCGAGCAGCAAGAAGAACAGGAGCCACAGGAATGCCCAGTAGAGCCAGATGACGCCGAAGGGGTAGTCCTTGAAGAGTCGGAAATTGACGAACGAGTACCCCAGGGCGGCAATTGCCACGAACAGCGAGTAATAGCCGACGCCGGTGCTGTCGAGACCGGCGAGCAGGCCGATACCCACGTAGAGATACGTGAATCCGAAGAGGTAGATCCCGGATGCCGCCAGGATCTTCATGGGGTCGTCGCCTGCGGTGAAGATGAGATACGTCGGTGTCAGTACCTGCAGTGCGCCCACGAAAAGGTTGAACACCGCGGCCGCTCGCGCATCGACCTTGCCGAGCAGGAGCAGTCCGTTCATGAAGAGCACCGCACCGACAAAGAGCAGTCCCACGTTTCCCACGGGGACACACCTCCTAAGTCCGCGTGGAGTAATTCCGCTGCGCCGACCACCGCCCTCGGGGGCCGACCACCACCCTCAGAGACGCGGCAGCCGCGGGAGTGCGGGGTGCGGGGGCCGCGGCGCCCTGCTGCGCGGCGGCGGCTGGGAGACCACTTCCGGGGCCTCACGCGCCCGTTCCTCCCGGACACGGAGGGCGGCGACCTCATTCGAGGTCCGCGAGAGACCCGGCGCGGAATACACACGTCTCGCGGCGCCCGCACACACAGGGCAGCCGTAGGATTTGGGCGCCGTCCCGATTTCCAACTTCACATCGAAGGACCCGCAGCGGCTGCATAGATATTCATAGGTTGCCATCAGCACTCCGAACGTCTGTGGAGGCCGGCCGACCCGATCATACGAAGCGTGCCTGAATGAATGCACGCCACAGCCTGTTCCCTACCTTCAAGGAGACCTCTCGTAAATCCACGTGTCAAGCCCGGACGACCGGCCCCGCCTCTTTCCCGGGACGCTTCGCCGGGGAGCAGGCGTAACAGAATCCGACGCCGACAATTGGCACGACCGACCGCCCGCCGGGCCCGGACCGGTGACGGCCCGGCCGACGGGCGGACCGCCGCGGACGTCGAGCGCCGCGACGGCGCAGTGGCCGCCTCCCGCCGCAGGCCCCCGCCGAATACCTGCATCCTTATCCACCGGCCCGCCCGCAGCATATTGGCGGGGATTGCAGCGCCGACGCACGCTCAACTAAAATTTAAGGCCCCATTGACGGAGGACGGCCATGGCGAAGATCCTTGCGGTGCTCTATCCCGACCCCGTGGGCGGTTATCCTCCCGATTACGCCCGCGCCGACATTCCGACCATCAGCGAATATCCGGGCGGTCAGACGACACCGACGCCGCAGGGCCTGGATTTCACCCCGGGACAGCTCCTCGGCAGCGTCTCGGGAGAACTGGGACTGCGCCGGTTCCTGGAGGACCGAGGTCACACCTATGTCGTCACCAGCGACAAGGAAGCGCCTGACTCCACCCTGGACCGTGAACTGCCCGACGCGGACGTGGTGATTTCGCAGCCCTTCTGGCCCGCTTATCTGACCCCCGAGCGGATCACTTCCGCCCCCCGGCTCAAACTCGCGATCACGGCGGGGATCGGGTCGGACCACGTCGACCTGCCGAGCGCCATCAACCACCGTATGACGGTGGCGGAGGTGACCTTCAGCAACAGCATCAGCGTGTCCGAGCACGCCGTCATGCAGATCCTGACCCTGGTGCACAACTACATGCCGGCCCACGACTGGGTGACCGCCAAGAAGGGCTGGAACATCGCCGACAGCGTCTCGCGCGCCTACGACCTCGAAGGCATGGACGTCGGCGTCCTCGGCTCCGGCCGCATCGGCCAGGCGGTACTGCGCCGCCTCAAGCCGTTCGACGTCAGACTGCACTACTGCGACGTACACCGGCTGCCGAAGGACGTCGAGGAGGAGCTGGAGCTGACCTGGCACCCCGACGCCCGCTCGCTGGCCTCCGCGGTCGACGTGCTGTCGATCCACACCCCCCTGCACCCGCAGACGCGGAACCTCTTCGACGACGAGCTGCTGGGGGCCATGAAGCGCGGTGCGTACATCGTCAACACCGCCCGCGCGCTCATCGTCGACCGGGATGCCGTGGTGCGGGCCCTCAACAGCGGCCAACTGGCCGGTTACGCCGGTGACGTCTGGTATCCGCAGCCGCCTCCGCCGGACCACCCCTGGCGCACCATGCCGTACGAGGCGATGACACCGCACGTGTCCGGTTCGACCCTCTCGGCGCAGGCCCGTTACGCGGCCGGCACCCGGGAGATCCTTGAGTGCTGGTTCGAAGGGCGCCCCATCCGTTCCGAGTACCTGATCGTCGACGGCGGTGGACTCGCCGGGACGGGAGCGCGCTCCTACACGGTCACCGGATAAAGAAGATCCACCAAAAGACACGGCCGAAGATCCACCACATCAGTGGCTAATGGACCTTCGGCAGTGCCATGCCTGTTGCGCTTGATCTTTTTCCTGTGCCCCCTTTCCTGTGATCCCTTTCCTGTGACCCGACTCACCCCGAATCTGCTGGCAGGGTGCGGCCGAGACGTTTAGTTTGCTAAACAGAAGGATTTTTTCTATGCGGAGGCAGCGGCGCCGCGCATACTGTTTCGCAAGATATTCGAGGCGAACGCCGGGAAGGTGGATCAGTGAGCAACATGGACGCCGTGTGGGTCCGGGGCGTGAACGGCATTCAGTTGCATCACGTGACCGATCTCCAGGATGCCGGCCGCTTTTTGGGCAACGCGGCCATGGCGCTGCGGGCCGCACACGTGAGGACCGGCACCGACCGGTACTCCAGCCTCGCCGCCGAGCTCAAGAGCCTGGTGGAGCGAGTGCGGGAAATGGAGGAGGAGGCGCGGTCGAGCATGCACGACCTGCACGCCACCGACCCCGAACGCTTCGCCCGCTGCCGTGACGGCCACGAGCCGTGGCCCGGCGAGATCCCGGCGGGATTCATCCCCCGCCACACCTGCAAGGACGAATGCCTCTACCACGACCGCAACGTCCTCGAAGCCATCACCCAGTGCACCTGCGGCCGCCCGCCGTGCCGAGCCTGCGAAATCGGCGGCAAGCTCTAAAAGGCCCGGCTTCATGGATACCGTCGGCATGCTGCCCGTCCCCGATGCCCGCGACTCTCCCTCGGCCGGAAAGGCGCTCTCGCGGGCGCGGCAAGCGCGTGACGTCGGTCATGACCCGGCTCTTTCAGGGTCGGTGTGCGGCCGCTGAGGGCAGAGCATTCAAGCCCGGGCTCCTGGCGGCCATGGCTACGCTCTGCCCATGCCTCACTTCGTGTGTCGCCACTGCGGTGACGACGTGCCCACGCGTCCCGGCTTCGAGATGACGGCGGCGGCACAGCACGCGAAGGAGGCCGGCCACCCGAACAAGGGTGTCACCCTGGCCACCAGGACGGGGCGGCGACCGGCAGCGGGGTGGGTGGAGCACCGGCGGAAGCCGAGCGCGCGGCGGCAGAAGTGGGACGCGTACCCGCTCCACGTGCGCGGCGCGGTCGCCCTGGCGCTGATCGCCCTCGCGGTGATCGCCGCCGTGTGGATCGACGACCGGCTTGACGGCACGCCGAACACGCCGCCACCGTGTCACGGCGGTTTCCCCGTCCGGCGGGTCTGCTGACCGGCCGGGGCACGCACTGCTCGCCGCACATCTACCCTCGGACAGCCCCGAGACGCCGGCCACCCGGCCCAACGTGACGCGGATGCTGTTCCTGGATGACCGCTACCGCGCGCTGTACACCGACTGGCACGACGAGGCGCGGCTCGCGGTCGCCTCGCTGCGGCCGGCCGAACTGGTAGGCCAACCCACCTTTCCATGCGATGAGTTCGCCTCCCGCTGGGCCCGCCATCCGGTGCGCACCCGTATCCCGGGGGTGAGGCTCGTCCGGCCGGCGCCTGATCGCCCGTACGGCCGAACCTGGCTCACCTTCCGAGGCGGCTTTGCGTCTGCTGGGCAGCACGGCCGCGCGTGAGATCGAGAGCACCCCCGCGACGGCGTGAGGCCGGACCCGCCGACGACGTGTGCTGCGCTCGGCCGCCCTTCCCCGCCCGGCGGCATGCGCGGAAAAACCCCTCCTGTGCTGTCGGTGGCCTCTGTTAACTTCGTGCACTTGTGTGATCCACAATTCTCACGCGCCAACAGGGGAGGGCCACTTGACCAGATTCGGATGGACGGGCCGACACAGACGGACAGTGGTGGGGAGCTGTGCGGCGGCGCTGCTGGCCGCGGCCGCCGGGACGGCGCACGCGGTGGACAACCTGCCGCCGAGGCAGCCGCTGGTCCAGGACCTCCGGTCGGGAGGCAAGGCATGCGCGACCGGCGAAGACACTCCGTACGTCTCGGCGCCGCCCCGACTCGGCGCAGTGCTGTACGACCCCGAGGAGGACAACCAGCCCTCCGAGGCCAGCCCGGTCAGCGGCGAGTTCGAAGCCTGGTGGACGGACACGGCAGGCGTGGAACAGCGGCGCACCTACACCACCATCACCCTGACGTCGGGGCAGAGCCAGTACTGGACGGTGCCGAACGACATCCCGGCGAACACCGTCATCTCCTGGCACGTCCGCGCGAACGACGGTGAGTCGACCTCCGCATGGAGCGACGAGGGCGACGGCTCGGTCTGCTCGTTCGTGTACGACGACACGAGTCCGGAGAAGGCCACGATCACCTCTCCCGACTACCCCGAGCCGGAGGAGGTGTTCTGGGTGGACGGAGTGGGCGTCTACGGCCACTTCACCGTGGACTCGCCCTCCGACGACGTGGTGTCGTACACGTACGGCTTCCTGGGCGGCCCCCATGGAACCGTCCCCGTGGAGCGGCCGGGCGCGGCCGTGACCATTCCGTATCTGCCGCTCACTTCGGGACCCAAGTCGCTGACGGTCCGCGCGATCGACCGGTCGGGCCGCAGCAGCGCGGAGTCACGTTACGACTTCAACGTGAAGGCCGGCCGTGCTCCCGTCGCCCACTGGAGGCTGGACGACCCGGCGGGCTCCCGCTCGGCCGCCGCAGAGACCGGCACCGCCGCCCGTGCCGGGACCGGCGTGACCTTCGGCGGCCCGGCGCCCGCGGGCACCACGACCACCGCCACGGTCAGCCTCGACGGCAGCGGCCACGGCTTTCTCACCCCGGAGGCCCCGGCGGCCGACATCCGCAGGACCTTCGCGCTGAGCGCGTGGGTACGGCCCGCCGAGACCGACCGGAACATGACCGTCGCCAGCCAGGACGCCGACGGGGCGCCCGGTTTCAGCCTCGGTCTGCACCGTCAGGACTCGGGGCCCGCCTGGTCGTTCGC
Organism: Streptomyces sp. NPDC026672; assembly: GCF_040638185.1. Classification (NCBI taxonomy): domain Bacteria; kingdom Bacillati; phylum Actinomycetota; class Actinomycetes; order Kitasatosporales; family Streptomycetaceae; genus Streptomyces; species Streptomyces sp. NPDC026672. The sequence goes on along the minus strand of NZ_JBEZXS010000012.1, from coordinate 12,977 downwards.
GATCGGCGGCGCGCGGGTGTCCGGCGGTGCCCCCGAAACCGGCGAGTGGACACATCTGCTGGGGCTCTACGACGCCGAGACCGGGAAGGCGCTGCTGTACGTCAACGGCCACGAGGTCGGGACCGCGGCCGACGCGACTCCCGCCGAGGCGGCCGGAGCCTTCCAGATCGGGCGCGTCCGCGGGGCTGCCGGCTACCGGGACCGGTGGCACGGGGACATCGGTGACGTACAGGTTCACGACCGGGTCGTGGTGCCGGACGAGGCGGCCGAACTGGCGTACCGCAAGCCGAAGCTGCTCGGCCACTGGTCGCTGGAGAACGCAACGGACGGTGTGAGCCCCGAGCAGTCGGACCGCACGCCGCTGCGGATCGGCACGGGCGCCTCGATCTACCGGGGCTCCGACGATTCCTGCATCCCGGACATCGACCCCGACTGCACCTACGTACCGCCGCCACTCGTCGGCGAGGGACATCTGCGTCTGGACGGCGAGAACGGGTATGGCGCTGCCGACGGGCCCGTCGTGGACACCGGGGACAGCTTTACCCTCGGCGTCGTCGTACGCCTCGCGGACTCCGATCCCGCCCACCCGATGACCGTGCTGTCGCAGGCCGGTGAGCACACCGACGCCTTCAAGGTGCGTTACGAGCCGTCCACGCACACCTGGCAACTGGTGATGCCGGAGAAGGACGAGGCCGGAGCCCCCGAGAGGGTGGTGTCCCAGATCGCGGGCGCGGACGGCGGCGAGGGCGAGGGCCATCGCCTCGCCGTGGTCTACGACGACGCCACCGACACGATCAAGCTCTACCTCGACGGCTACACCAACACCCAGGCGACCACGACCCTCCCCGACGGCCGGCCCAGCAACGGCGCCCTCCAGATCGGCCGGGCCCAGGTCGGTGACGGCTGGGGCGAGTACCTGCACGGCGACGTGGACGAGGTACAAGCATATTCGGGCGCGCTGAGGGACGAGGACATCATCGCCCTGGGACAAACCACGGACCCCTGCCTGTGCTGACCCCTGGTCCCTGACCTCCCCCGCGGCCCGCCCGAACCCACGTTCAGGCGGGCCGTCCTGCGGAACTCCGCGTCATCACGGGGACAGAAGGTTTCCCCTCGCGCAGCGCGTGGTGGGGCGGGTGGGACTCGAACCCGCGGGCCGACGTACCGCACCGCCCTGCGCATCCGACGCGAGCACCCTGCCCCCGGCGACGGCACCATGGCCCGGCCCGACACCCCGCCGGACATCCTCGCCCCCTTCCACCGCGATCCCGGCTCGCATGCGTGCTCGATCTGCCGGACGAGGCGTACAAGCCGGCCCGACCGCACTAACGGCCTCCATCTGGAGCATCCCCTCAATCCACCAGGGCCTGTCCGGCGTCCACTCCCCGCCACCGGCGACGACATCGGGGCCGGCCCCGACGGAGTGAGCGTGACATCCGCGGGATCGATATCGCCCCCGGCGACCTGGCCGCTTACCGCAACTGTCTGTTCCTCACCGTCGACGAGGACGGACTGATCGCTGCGGCAGCCCTGCTGCTGTGGTCGCGCGGTTGGGTGGAGCCGGTGGTGGCCCCACCGGAGCCTCGGCACATCGTTGCGCAACAAGTGCCGGCCCTCTGTCTGCAGGAGCATCGAGTCGGGAACCGGCTGTGGCAGGAATGGTGGGGAGGGCTCGGTCCCTTCGGAACGCCGCTTCGGCTACCGGCACTTCATGGTCCTCACCGCGGTGTTCACCGCGGCTCCGGAATTCACGGTGCTCCCGGGACGTACCGAGATCGGCACGATCAATCCCGCGCTGCTGACCGAAGAGGTGGTGGGGCCTCGACGCCTGCTCCTCGCCGGGCAGAGCCGGCAGGTGATGTACATCGACCGGTCCCGGCGGCAATGCTTCGTCGAACCGGTCGATGGCGGCGGCAAGGCGCGCTGGGGAGGAACAGGGTACAGCCGGACCGCCTCGTACGAACTGACTCGCGCGGCACGGGAAGTGCTCCTCGGTGCCGACCCGCCGGTCACCCTCACCTGGCGTGCCGAGACCGCGCTCGCCCAGGCACGCGAGAGCGGCTCGGAACTGGTCCACCCCGATGGGACAGTGGTCGTCAGGGGCGGCGCGACACCAACGTGCGCTGGTGGACCTGGGCCGACTACCGGGCCAACGCCACCCTGGCCGCCACACTCACCACGATCGCCGATCCCCTCCAGAAGATCAGGCTCGTGCGTCTCGCTGCTGGACTTCCTTGAGGACTCCGGCCACTGTCGCGAAGTCATTGTCCACGTGGAGGACAGTGTGCCCATGGTGCACAGCAGTCGCGCACACCAGCAGGTCGATCGCTCCAGCGGCGCGGTGCTGACCCCGCTGGGTCAGCTTGTACTGGGCGGTGTCGACCCAACGCCAGGCGTTCTTCGGAACCGGAGAGAGCAAGCAGAGCGCGTCCAGTTCCTCTGCGAGCTCATCCCGATGGGACGGGCTGGTTGCCGAGTAGAGAAATTCGGCCCGTGTCGGCTCGCAGAGGTGGAACACCCCGGCGGCGACGTGTCCCTCCCAGGGACGCAGCGCGCCTGGGGTGCGGAACAGATGCCACAGAGCCGAGGTGTCCACCAGATACGTGATCACTCGAAGGCCTCGCGTCGGGCACGCTTCTCGGCGTCATGCGCCGCCGCGGCCTGCTCGAACTCACCACGCGCACCTCGCGCGGCCAGCTTCTCCGCGGCCTCAAGCCGCTTGATCCGCGCCACGTAGTCCCGAAGCGCCGCGTTGACGGTCTCCTTCTTCGTCGTGACACCCATGAGCCGCATGGCCTCGGCCAGCGCCTCGTCATCGAGATCAATCTGCGTGACGGACATCGGACACCTCCAACATCCACGATGTATGCACCCAGGATACATCACCAACATTGGGCAGGCCAGAGACCACAAACAGACCACCCCAGGGCAGCGCGCCGAACGTCGAGGCGTTCCCATGGGTCTATTCCCGCTACGAGACGAGCCGGCGGAGGCCCGCTCGACGCCGACACGAACCATCCCACAGGCGCCACACCCGACTTGAGCGGAATCGGCGTCCAGAATCCGTCCAGACGATCATGAAATCATGATCATGACAGGGTCGCCAGGACCCTCACACCCTCGCCCCGACCAGGAAAGTTACTGGTCGGAAGGTTTCTGCTCGCGCAGCGAATGGTGGGGCGGGTGGGACTCGAACCCACGGCCGGCGGATTATGAGTCCGCTGCTCTAACCGGCTGAGCTACCGCCCCATAGCGGCGTGTCGCGTACACGTGTGCGCGCCGTCTGCCGCAGCATAGCCGCTCATACGATCTCCTGCCTCGGATGGTCGGCCTTCATGACCTTGATGACCGCGCCGAGGCCCGCCCGGTTCCCGCGGACACGGAATCGGGCATGGACCGAACATGAAAAAGGACCCCTCAGGGTCCTCGTTCAGCATGCTCCCCCGACTGGACTCGAACCAGTAACCTGCCGGTTAACAGCCGGCTGCTCTGCCAATTGAGCTACGGAGGACCGAGCTCCCCCGACTGGACTCGAACCAGTAACCTGCCGGTTAACAGCCGGCTGCTCTGCCAATTGAGCTACGGAGGAATGCCTCGTTGCATCGAACGCAGCTACCTGGGTATCCGCCAGGCGGCGCGTGCTCGCTGCGACACATACATTAGCGCAAGCAGGGGGGTGCTCCGCCAATCGGTACTCCCCCGCGCCGAAGCCGCACCAGAGACCGAAGCAAGGGAAGGGTGGCCGCCATGCGCTACCGGCTCACGTTCGTCGCCGGACTGGCCCTGGGTTACGTACTGGGCACGAAGGCGGGACGCCAGCGCTACGAGCAGCTGAAGAAGTCCGCTCAGCAGATCGCGCAGAACCCCGCCGTCCGCAACACCGCGGAGACCGCCGCCCAGCAGGGCCGCCACTTCGCGGGCAAGGCGCTGCACTCGGTCAGCGACCGGGTCGGCGACCGCGTCCCCGAGTCCGTGGCGCAGCGGGTCCGCTCGCTGCGGGACCGTACGAACGGCACGGGCGAGGACGAGTGGGGCAGCGGCCACCCGTAGGACGCGGCCACCCCTAGGGCGTAGCCACCCGGACGTGGCCACCCGTAAAGCGCGGCCACCCGCAAGGCGGCCCTCCCCGGCGGCCAAACCCCCGTAACCCCCCACCGACCGCCGTCACCGGAAGGAACCCGGCCACGGCCGACCCAGGCGGAGCCATACGGCAAAATCAGTTGGCATGGGGATAGTCGCCGGGCTGGACAGCTCACCCGATTTCACTCGCATCGTCGTCTGCGACGCGGACACGGGGGCCGTGCTGCGCCAGGGATACGCACCGCACCCGGTGGAGAACACCGAGGGCGGCCGGCCCTCCGACGTCGACCCGCAGTCCTGGCTGCTCTCGCTCGGCGAGGCCGCCGGGGGCGGGCTGCTGGAGGGCGTGCAGGCCATCGGCGTGTCCGCGCAGCAGAACGCGCTGATCCCGCTGGACGCGCAGGGCAACACCGTCCGCCCCGCGATGGTCGGCGGGGACCGGCGGGCCCAGGTCGCCGCGGCCGACCTGGTGGACGCGCTCGGCGGGCGCGAGGCCTGGGCGCAGGCCGTGGGCTCCGTGCCGCAGGCCGCGCAGCCGGTGACCAAGCTGCGCTGGCTCGCCCGCAGCGAACCCGAGAACGCCCAGCGCACGGCGCTGCTGCTCCAGGCGCACGACTGGCTGGTGTGGCAGCTGCTGGGCCGGCCGCTGCGCCGGACCACCGACCGGGGCGGCGTCTCCGGCACCGGCTACTGGTCCGCCGCCACCGGCGGCTACCGGCCGGACCTGGTCGAGCTGGCGCTCGGTCACCAGGCCGTGCTGCCCGAGGTGATCGGCCCCTCGGACGCGGCCGGTACGACTCCGGAGGGGCTGCTGATCTCGGCGGGCACCGGGGAGACGATGGCCGCCGCGTTCGGGCTGGGCATCGGGCTCGGCGACGCGGTGGTCTCGCTCGGCGCCTCCGGTTCCGTGATGGCCGTCCACCCCGAGGCGCTCGTCGACCAGTCCGGGATGATCACCTCGCTCGCCGACGCCACCGGCATGCACCTGCCGGTGGTGACCACCCTGAACGCCGTGCGCACCCTGCGCGGCACCGCCGAACTCCTCGGCCTGTCCGACCTGGAGAGCCTGTCCGACCTGGCGATGAAGTCGACGCCCGGCTCCCACGGCCTGGTCATGCTCCCCTACCTGGAGGGCGAGCGGACGCCGAACCTGCCGCACACCGCCGGCACCCTCGCCGGGCTGCGGCGCGAGTCGATGCGGCCGGAACACCTGGCGCGGGCCGCCTTCGAGGGCATGCTGTGCGGGCTCGCCGACGCGCTGGACGTGCTGCGCGGCCGGGGCGTGGACGTACGGCGGGTCTTCCTGCTCGGGCAGGCCGCCGAGCTGACCGCCGTGCAGGCCGCGGCGCCCTCGCTGTTCGGCGTGCAGGTCGTCGTACCGCAGCCCGCGGACTACGCGGCGATCGGGGCCGCCCGGCAGGCGGCCTGGGCGCTCGGCGCGTCGCAGGGCACCCTCGACCCCCGTAATCCGCCCGTGTGGCGGGGCGCGGCGGCCCAGGTGCTGGAGCCGGGCGACGAGCTGGCCGTGGGTCAGGCGGTGCGCCAGCAGTACGTCTCCGTGCGCGAACAGACCCATCCGGGGGCCTTCCGGGTGTGAGCGGAGCCGTACCCGGGCGGGGCGGAGGGGGCCGCGGCGGAATCCTTGGTCTGCTGTTGGATTAATCGGTTGAGGTAACACCGGTGGAGTGTCCGACGATAGGGGCCAGGGGCGGACGACGGCCCCTCACCCGCCGACTCCGAGAGACGTAGCGTGCTCATACGACTTCTGCGGACCTATCTCAGGCCCTACAAGAAACCCATCACCCTGCTGGTGCTGCTTCAGCTCCTCCAGACCTGCGCCACCCTCTACCTGCCCACGCTGAATGCGCACATCATCGACAACGGCGTGGTGAAGGGTGACACGGATTACATCCTGTCCTCCGGCGCCGTGATGATCGGTGTCTCCCTCGTCCAGGTCGTGTGCAACATCGGCGCCGTCTACTACGGCGCGCGCACCGCCTCGGCGCTCGGCAGGGACGTGCGCGCCGCCGTCTTCGACCGGGTGCAGTCCTTCTCCGCGCGTGAGGTGGGTCACTTCGGTGCCCCGTCACTCATCACGCGCACCACCAACGACGTGCAGCAGGTCCAGATGCTGGTCCTGATGACGTTCACGCTGATGGTGTCGGCGCCCATCATGTGCGTCGGCGGCATCGTGCTGGCGCTCGGCCTCGACGTGCCGCTGTCCGGGGTGCTGCTCGCCGTGGTGCCGGTGCTCGGCATCTGCGTGACGCTGATCGTGCGCCGGCTGCGGCCGCTGTTCCGCGCGATGCAGAAGCGGCTGGACACGGTGAACCGGGTGCTGCGCGAGCAGATCACCGGCAACCGCGTCATCCGCGCCTTCGTCCGCGACGAGTACGAGCAGGAGCGCTTCGGGAGGTCGAACGCGGAACTCACCGAGATGCAGCTGGCCACGGGCCGGATGCTCGCGCTGATGTTCCCCATCGTCATGACGGTGGTCAACGTCTCGTCCATCGCGGTCGTCTGGTTCGGCGCCCACCGCATCGACAGCGGCGGTATGCAGATCGGCGACCTGACCGCGTTCCTCGCCTATCTGATGCAGATCGTCATGTCCGTGATGATGGCCACGTTCATGTTCATGATGGTGCCGCGCGCCGAGGTGTGCGCCGAGCGCATCGAGGAGGTCCTGGACACCGAGTCCAGCGTGGTGCCGCCGCTCGCCCCGGTCACCGAGCTGCGCCGGCACGGCCATCTGGAGATCCGCGGCGCCGGGTTCCGCTATCCGGGTGCCGAGGAGCCGGTGCTGCGCGCCGTCGAGCTGGTGGCCCGGCCGGGCGAGACGACCGCCGTCATCGGCTCGACCGGCAGCGGCAAGTCGACCCTGCTCGGGCTGGTCCCGCGGCTGTTCGACGCGACCGAGGGCGAGGTCCTCGTGGACGGCGTGCCCGTCGAGGAGGTCGATCCGAAGCTGCTCGCCCGGACGGTCGGCATGGTGCCGCAGAAGCCGTACCTGTTCGCGGGCACGGTGGCCACCAACCTGCGCTACGGCAATCCGGACGCCACCGACGAGGAGCTGTGGCACGCGCTGGAGGTGGCGCAGGCCAAGGGCTTCGTCACCGATCTGGAGGGCGGTCTGAACGCGCCGATCGCGCAGGGCGGCACCAATGTCTCCGGCGGCCAGCGCCAGCGCCTCGCGATCGCCCGGGCGCTGGTGCAGCGCCCGGAGATCTACCTCTTCGACGACTCGTTCTCCGCGCTGGACTACGCCACCGACGCGGCCCTGCGCGCGGCGCTCGGCCGGGAGACCGCCGAGTCGACGGTGGTGATCGTCGCCCAGCGGGTGGCGACCATCCGGGACGCCGACCGGATCGTGGTCCTGGACGAGGGCCTGGTCGTCGGCACGGGCCGGCACCACGAGCTGATGGCGGACAACGAGACCTACCGGGAGATCGTGCTCTCCCAGCTCACGGAAGCGGAGGCTGCCTGATGGCCGGGCCCATGGGACGCATGATGGCCGGGGGCGGCCCGGACCAGCGCTCGATGGACTTCAAGGGGTCCGGCAAGCGGCTCGTCGCCCGCTTCCGGCCCGAACGCGTCACCATCTACGTCCTGCTGGCGTGCGTGGTGCTCAGCGTGACGCTCAGCGTGATCGGGCCGAAGATCCTCGGCCACGCCACCGACCTGGTCTTCGCCGGCATCGTCGGCCGGCAGCTGCGGGGCGGGATGTCCAAGGAGCAGGCGCTCGCCGCGATGCGCGCGCGGGGCGACAACGAGCTGGCGGACATGCTCCGGAGCACCGCCTTCACCCCGGGCAGGGGCATCGACTTCGACGCCGTGGGCCAGGTCCTGCTGCTCGCCGTGAGCACGTTCCTGGTGGCCGGTCTGCTGATGGCCGTGGCGACCCGGCTGGTCAACCGCTCCGTCAACCGGACCATGTTCCGGATGCGGCAGGACGTGCAGGCGAAGCTGTCGCGGCTGCCGCTGTCGTACTTCGACAAGCGCCAGCGCGGCGAGGTGCTGTCCCGGGCGACCAACGACATCGACAACATCGGCCAGACGCTCCAGCAGTCGATGGGCCAGCTCATCAACTCGGTGCTGACGATCATCGGTGTGCTCGCGATGATGTTCTACGTCTCCTGGATCCTGGCGCTGGTCGCGCTGGTGACCGTGCCGCTGTCGTTCGTGGTCGCCACGCGCGTCGGCAAGCGGTCGCAGCCGCACTTCGTGCAGCAGTGGCGCTCCACCGGCAAACTGAACGCGCACGTCGAGGAGATGTACACCGGGCACACCCTGGTGAAGGTGTTCGGCCGACAGGACGAGTCGGCCCGGCAGTTCGCCGAGCAGAACGAGGCGCTGTACGAGGCCGGGTTCCGGGCGCAGTTCAACAGCGGGGTGATGCAGCCGCTGATGATGTTCGTGTCGAACATCAACTACGTGCTCGTCGCGGTCGTCGGCGGTCTGCGGGTCGCCTCCGGCACGCTGTCGATCGGTGACGTGCAGGCGTTCGTCCAGTACTCGCGGCAGTTCTCGATGCCGCTGACGCAGGTCGCCTCGATGGCGAACCTGGTGCAGTCGGGCGTCGCCTCGGCGGAGCGGGTCTTCGAACTCCTGGACGCGGACGAGCAGGAGGCCGACCCGGTGCCGGCCGAGCGGCCCGCCGAACTGCGCGGCCGGGTGGCGCTGGAGCACGTGTCGTTCCGGTACGACCCGGAGAAGCCGCTCATCGAGGACCTGTCGCTGAAGGTCGAGCCCGGTCACACGGTCGCGATCGTCGGACCGACCGGCGCGGGCAAGACCACGCTGGTCAATCTGCTGATGCGGTTCTACGACGTCTCCGGCGGGCGGATCACCCTCGACGGGGTGGACGTCGCGCGGATGTCCCGGGACGAACTGCGCGCCGGCATCGGCATGGTGCTCCAGGACACCTGGCTGTTCGGCGGCACGATCGCGGAGAACATCGCGTACGGCGCCTCGCGCGAGGTGACGCGCGGGGAGATCGAGGAGGCGGCGCGGGCGGCCCACGCGGACCGGTTCGTCCGTACCCTGCCCGACGGCTACGACACCGTGATCGACGACGAGGGCACGGGGGTCAGCGCCGGTGAGAAGCAGCTCATCACCATCGCGCGGGCGTTCCTGTCCGACCCGGTGATCCTGGTGCTGGACGAGGCGACGAGTTCCGTGGACACGCGGACGGAGGTGCTGATCCAGAAGGCGATGGCCAAACTGGCGTCGGGACGCACGTCGTTCGTGATCGCGCACCGGCTGTCGACCATCCGGGACGCGGACACGATCCTGGTGATGGAGAACGGCTCGATCGTCGAACAGGGCGCCCACGCCGAGCTGTTGGCCGCGGAGGGCGCCTACGCCCGCCTCTACAAGGCCCAGTTCGCCCAGGCGGTGGCCGAGATCGACTGACGCCGGCAGCCCCGCGCCCCGGAGGGGCGCGGGGCTGTACCGCGAGGCCGTTCAGTCCAAGTAACCCCGTAGCTGATCCGCGAAGGCGTGGTCGCGGAGTTTGTTGAGCGTCTTCGACTCGATCTGCCGGATCCGCTCCCGCGTGACGCCGAAGATGCGGCCTATCTCCTCCAGCGTGCGCGGCCGCCCGTCGGCCAGCCCGTACCGCAGCTGGACCACCTTGCGCTCCCGCTCGCCCAGCGTGGAGAGCACCGCCTCCAGATGCTCCTTGAGCAGCAGGAACGCGGCAGACTCGACCGGGCTCGCGGCGTCGCCGTCCTCGATGAGGTCCCCGAGCGCGACGTCGTCCTCCTCGCCCACGGGCGCGTGCAGCGACACCGGTTCCTGGGCGAGCCGCAGCACCTCGCCGACCCGCTCCGGCGCCAGGTCGAGCTGTGCCGCGACCTCCTCCGCCGTGGGCTCGTACCCGCGCTCCTGGAGCAGCCGCCGCTGCACCCGGACGACCCGGTTGATCAGCTCGACGACGTGCACGGGGACGCGGATGGTGCGCGCCTGGTCGGCCAGGGCGCGGGACATGGCCTGCCGGATCCACCAGGTGGCGTACGTCGAGAACTTGTAGCCGCGCGCGTAGTCGAACTTCTCGACGGCCCGGATCAGCCCGAGGTTGCCCTCCTGCACCAGGTCGAGCATGGTCAGGCCGCGGCCGATGTACCGCTTGGCGACGGAGACCACGAGCCGCAGGTTCGCCTCGATGAGCCGGCGCTTCGCCATCCGCCCCATGACGACGAGGCGGTCCAGGTCGAGGGCGAGCCGCTCGTCGAGGCCGGGCGTGCTGCCCAGCCGCTCCTCGGCGAACAGACCGGCCTCGACGGAGCGGGCGAGTTCGACCTCCTCGGCGGCCGTGAGCAGCGGGATACGGCCGATCTCGCGCAGGTACTGGCGGAACAGGTCCGAGGAGGGCCCGCCGGTCTCGGCGCGGGCGGCGGGCGGCTCGACGGGCTCGGGGGCCCCGTCGGTCAGCTCCTCGGCGGGCGGCTCGGCCGGCTCGGGCACGGCCTCCGGTTCCGCCTCGGGGTGGAGCGCGACACGGTTCTGGGGCGGTACGGCCGCGCAGACCTCGCTCCCCGCGTCGGGCACGCCGTTCGTGCTGCTGTCGGTCTGGGTGAGGGTCTGGGTCTGCACGGGGGCGACCTCCAGGATGATCGCTGCCCGGGTGAGCGGCAGCGGTACTTCGGGGGCGGAGTCGACGGCCTCGCCGCTGTCCGTCCCGTACGAGATGAACGGAACCGCGGGGGTGTAGGACCCGTGGGGGTCGGATCGGCCGCGCTCCGAGGACTCAGGCACCGCACCCAGTGTGGGGTACGACACATCGCTGCCACGAGGGGCGTGCGGTGACTTTTTGCGTCCGGGCGGTGACCGCGCGCCTACAGCGCGTTCGCGCCCTGCTCGCGCAGGGCCTGTCCGTACTGCTGGAGGACCCACAACTCGTTCTGCACGGAGGCCAGATGGGCCGGGTCACCGCCGCTGCCGAGCCGGGTCAGGGTGATCTGGATCTCCTGGATGCGGCGGTCGACGGCGCGTCTGCGGACCCAGACGAGTTGTTCGCCCGCGTAGTTGTCGTCGACCGTGCGGCGCATGATCGCCTCGACCGCGAGTTCCGTGACCATCGCGCGCACCGAGTCGTCGGGGGCGGCCTCGCGGACGCGGACCAGGTACTCCTGAGGGTCCCGGACGCCGAACTCGACGCCGCCCGCCTCCATGACGGCCTCGCGCACGGCCGCGTAGGGCGGCGCGGTGAACTCGTCCACGCCGTACGCGTCGAAGGCGGGGGCGACCAACTCGGGGCGCTGGAGGGCGAGTTTCAGCAGCTCGCGTTCGGTGGCGTACACCGGGTTGCGCAGGTTGAGGGCGGCTCCCTGGGCGGTGGGACGGGCGGCCTGCGCCTCCTGGGGACGGCGCCTGTCCTGGGCCGGGGCGGGGCCCTTGCCGCCCCGCTCGCGGGCCCAGCGCGCCAGCTGGGCGACCCGCTTGACCACGAACTGGGTGTCGAGGATGCCGAGCATGCCGGCGAGCTGGACGGCGACCTCGTGCTGGGCGCCGCTGTTCTTGATGCGGGCGACGATCGGGGCGGCCTCGTCCAGGGCGGCGGCGCGGCCCGCCGGGGTGTCGAGGTCGTAGCGGGCGACGATCTGGCGGAGCGCGAACTCGAAGAGCGGGGTGCGGGGTTCGACCAGGTCGGCGACCGCCTCGTCGCCCTTGGCGAGGCGCAGCTCGCAGGGGTCCATGCCGTCGGGGGCGATGGCGATGTACGTCTCGGCGGCGAACTTCTGGTCGTCCTCGAAGGCCCGCAGCGCCGCCTTCTGGCCGGCCGCGTCGCCGTCGAAGGTGAAGATCACGCGGGCGCTGCCGTTGTCCATCAGCAGCCGGCGCAGGATCTTGATGTGGTCGCCGCCGAAGGCCGTGCCGCAGGTCGCGATGGCGGTGGGGACGCCGGCGAGGTGGCAGGCCATGACGTCGGTGTAGCCCTCGACGACAACCGCGCGGCTGGACTTGGCGATCTCCTTCTTGGCGAGGTCGATGCCGTAGAGGACCTGGGACTTCTTGTAGATCGCGGTGTCGGGGGTGTTGAGGTACTTGGGGCCGTTGTCCGCCTCGTACAGCTTGCGGGCGCCGAAGCCGACGACCTCGCCGCCGATGTCGCGGATGGGCCACATCAGACGGCCCCGGAAGCGGTCGATGGGACCGCGGCGGCCCTCCTGGGCGAGGCCGGAGAGGACGAGCTCCTTGTCGGTGAAGCCCTTGCCGCGCAGGAAGCGGGTGAGGTGGTCCCAGCCCTGGGGGCTGTAGCCGACGCCGAAGTGGACGGCGGCGGCCTGGTCGAAGCCGCGCTCGGCGAGGAAGAGGCGGCCGGTCTCGGCCTCGGGGCTGGTCGCGAGCTGTTCCGCGTACCACTGCGCGGCGACCTTGTGGGCCTCGACCAGGCGGATGCGTTCGCCGCGCTGGTGGGAGGGGTTGTAGCCGCCCTCCTCGTAGCGCAGGGTGATGCCGGCCTGGGCGGCCAGGCGCTCGACGGCCTCAGAGAAGGAGAGGTGGTCGACCTTCATCACGAAGGTGAGGGTGTCGCCGCCCTCCTGGCAGCCGAAGCAGTGGAAGAGTCCCTTGCTGGGGCTGACCTGGAAGGACGGCGACTTCTCGTCGTGGAACGGGCAGAGGCCCTTGAGGTTGCCGCCGCCCGCGTTCCGCAGCTGGAGGTATTCCGACACGACGGCGTCGATCGGGACGGCGTCCCGTACCGCCTTCACGTCCTCGTCGTTGATCCGTCCTGCCACGCAGTGATTCTACGGGGCCCGGGACACCACTCCGAAGGGGCGCGGGCCGGACCCGGCGGACGCCTAGGGCGTGTTTCGAAAGTAGCGCCGTCCGCCCGGAGGGCGGGGCCCGCGGCGTCTGGTGCGTGCAATCGCAAGGCGGAGGATCGCCCTCGT